>CAYUIK010000018.1:0-5897 GCA_964444805.1 uncultured Acholeplasmataceae bacterium
TTCATTTAGACCGAGTCGGTCGAACTCGAGTTCCAATTCCGCTTTGAAGTCCAACATTTCGAGTATACCATGCAGTCTTTTACCTTGTTCGATGGACTCGAGTTCTTGTTTTGTCAAGAGACTCGACGGTGACATACTAAACGTCTTTTCTTGGCGTATTTCGTTGTTTAACCGCAGTTCGACGTATCGATAGGTCGTCTCGATCTTCGGGATATCCTTTTCCGTTCTCTTCATCTTCCGGTAGTCGTCATTGAAAATCTCCGGGTCATATCCGGCAATCCGGATATCTCGTGAGATATTCCCTTTGGCGGCGTAGATCATCTGTTCGAAACAGGTGAATTGCTCTCTGATGCTGAGATCGATCGGGTCATGTGAAAACGACTCATTCTCGAAGTCATCTTCTTTCTTAGGAGACGAAAGAAGAATACCGGAATCTTTGATTCTCGTTAAAGCGACATAGAATAGTCTAACCTTTTCCGAAACGAACTTGCGTTGCAATTTCAGTTTCAACAGCTCTTTCGGAATCGTATTGACGAGCCCTTCATTGAAGGCTCTGATGACGAACCCATAGCGTTCGTCATAATAGACGTCGTGGAAGGCATTCGTATGCCATTTGGCGAAAAGCATCGGGAAATAGACGACATTGAACTCCAACCCCTTGGACTTGTGAATCGTCATGACGTTCACTTTGCCCGGTTCGAGTTCCGTTCCGCCCTTGAAGTCGATGTCTTCATCCTGATCGATCAGATACTTGAAATAGTCCAGGAGATCATCTAGGACATAACCGATTCTGCTCAAGTCTTTCGCTTTCTTCAACAGGTACATGAGTCTTCGTTCGGCCATGACGACGTGTTCCAACTTCGTCGTCTTTTCAACGACGCCATAGCGTCGATAGAGCGACAACAACAACTGATCGATCGTCATCGTGCGTGCATGGTCGGCGTAGTCATTCAGTGTTCTCAGCATGTCGGTGATGCCTTCATGCTCGCTTAAGGATACCAGGTCCTTGCGGTAATAGGATTTCTGTTCAAGGTTTTGAAGCGTACGAATCAGGTCGTCATCTTCGAACTCGAAGATAAAGGAACGACCGACGCTCAAAAAAGCGTGCTTGAAATGCTTATGTGCGAATTTGGAATCCCGAAACGAACGAATCAGAACGAGCATGTTATGCAAGGCCATGATTTCTTCGTTATGATAGAAACTGTGATCGGTATGGATATGAAGCGGTAGACCGCTCGCTTCAAAGATCTTACGATAGCGTTCGAAGTGTTTTTTCCGGTCGATCAAGATGACGAAGTCATCGTATCGACAGGGTCTGAAGGGATTGTCAGGACTGTCCTTGTCATAGATCATGTGAGGGGTCTTCATCTTGTCTTTGATATCCTGTATGATCGCCATGGCGTGCGTTTCTTCCGGCGATAACTGAATGCCTTGTTTCTTCGTTTCGTGATTGATTGCTTCGTCATCTACTTCGAGCAAGGACAGACCCGACATCTGGTTTCCTTCTTGGACACCATCATAGAGCCCTCCGTATGCTAGAGCCTGGTTTTTGTCATAGGCGATGCCACCGATCGCTTTGTCCATCATAACGTTAAAAACGTTGTTGATATCTTCAAGAACGTTTTTCTTGGACCGGAAATTGATATTGAGGTCGATGGCATGTCCCTTTTCAAGATGGTTCTTATACCGTTCATAGCGGGCTTGAAAGAGTTCGGGATCGGCGTCGCGAAACCCATAGATCGACTGTTTCACGTCACCGACGATGAAGACGTTGTCTCGTGAAATCGATTGAATCAGTTGATCCTGCAAATAGGACGTATCCTGGTATTCGTCGATCATGATCTCATCATAGCTCTCTCGGACTTGAAGGCGGATATCCTCATGTTCGCGTAAAATACCGGTCGCAAGCGATGCGATCGTGGAAAAGTCATAGATGTTCCGGGAATCCTGAAAGGCGCGAAAGCGCCGATTAAAGGACATCGTCAGATCAAGAAGGCATTTAATATGCGGTTTCGTCATCATAATATCCGCTTCATATTCTTCTCTTGACTTGCTCGTTAGATCCTCTAGGCGGCTCTTGATTTTCTTGTAGCGTTTCTTGATCGCTGCGATCTGTTTCTTGTCGTCTGCGTCGATTCCCTTAACGGTCGTCATGCGCATTTTCTTATCGAGAGCTTCTCGCATCTCCTCAAAGGACTTGGCCGAAAGAATATCCTCATGCAACAGGATCCACCCGTCGATCGAATCGCTCCCTTCGGTCGTACCCATGATCGACTTGCCGTAGGAAAAGAGCTTTCTCATGGATTGCTGCAACATCCCGATCTCAGACAAGATGTCGGCATGGATCCGATCAAAGTAATCGGGTGTGAAATAACGCTCGAAATACTGATCCAGGTCCTCTTCTTTCAAATCGTACTTCTTGATCTGCTCGCTCATGAAAAGGACGTGTTCTTTCATCCTGTTGTCGTCTTTGGTCGTATAGGTCGACGCATAGTCGATAAAGGTTTGATCTTTCTTTTTGTGTCGTTGTTCGAAGAGCGTTTCGATGATCTTGTCCTTTTCGATTTTAAAGACGATCTCATCACCGATCTGAATGTCTCTTGACAGATTCATCCGGTCACAGTACTTCTTGACCAGGTAAAGACAAAAACTGTCAAATGTCGTGATCATGGCCGAATCGAGCAGCTCGAGCTGCTCGTTCAAGTGCCGATTGTTCTTATGGTCTTCACTCGATAGGGTCTTGCGGATCCGACTCTTCATCTCGGATGCTGCTGCACGCGTAAAGGTCAAAACGAGAAGGTTCTTGATCGATGCGCCATGCAATAAGCGTTCGATGACGCGTTCGGTCAGAACGCGCGTCTTGCCGCTACCGGCACCGGCACTGACGATGATGTTTGAAGTCGGATGAGCGATGGCATCGATCTGTGCTCGTGTAAAGTTTCCTTTAGGCGTCTTCATCTTCTTCTCCCCCCTCTGAACCACTCTTAAACGGTGCTTGTTTCTCGATACTGACGTAGTCCTGATCCTGGACGTAACAGATGTCCTTGAGATCACAAAACGCACAACTGACCTTTTTCGTGAAATCTCCATCGAGTATTTTCGGTTCGATCGGAAAAAGTCCTCCTTCGATCCGTTCAACGGTATCATCGATCAATGTTTCGAATCGCTTTATAGCTCTAATAAGATCCTCTCTGTGAAAAACCCAGGAACTCTTGGCAGGGTTGCCGTCCTTGTTGATCTTGTATTTCGGAAGCGTCTTGTGTTCTTCATATTCAAAATCGATTCTTTGGGCGAGATCGTGATCGATGCTCGTATATCCGTAGAGCGCCCAATCTCTTTTAAGCAACGTATCGTATGGGACATCCGTTTTCGCATCCAACACTTTTGAAAGTATTTTCTGGTAATAGAAACCGATGACATCGAGATTTTCTCCCTTGTTTTTAATGAGGAAGAGCAGATAGAAAAAGAGTTGGGCATAGAGCCCGGCATGAACGTAATTCAAGGGATAATCGGTTTTACCGGTCTTGTAGTCGACGAGATAAACGGAATTCGAATCCGAATCAAGTGCCATGACCTTGTCGATGACGCCCACGATCGAACGAATGTGCGCGTAAGGAACGTCATAGCTGACTTCTTCCTCTTGAGACAGCACTCTGTATGACGATCTCGAATCGATTTCCTTGAGCCACGAGATGACTTTGACCATCTGTGAAAGACTATGTTCCATGTAAAACCGTTCGGTATGGTTCAATTCGAGTTCTTCTCTTGTGATAAAATCATCGAGCGCTTTCTTGAACGTATCCATGATCTTGGAATCTGAAACGTCATATATGTCATAGGATTTCAGGATTTCATGGAAAAAGGACCCGATATGAAGCGCGACACCGTCGACTTCATAGGGGTCGACTTTGAGCACGTGGGTGAACATGAACTTGAAAGGACACTCGAAATAGGTCGTCAACTTCGAATAGGACAGGTGATCGAACGGTTCCAGGAGATGATCGATCAGTTTCGAATCCGTGATCTCGAATGCGTTCTCATACCTTTTCGATCGGGTGATGTCCTGATGCGCATGAAAGTGCAGTAAGGCATCACTTGTCGTATTGAATGTTTTGTAAGCCACATAGTCCTTGGCGTAGTCGATCGTATCCTGGACTTTCGAGTAACGGATGCCTTCGAAGTCTTCTTCATGTGTACGTCTTATGACCTTACGCCTGATATCCTCGACCAAGGGTGAGGGATAGAATCGATCGGTTGAAGAGGTCTTTTTCTCTGTAATCGTCAGAAATGGACTCCGGCGAATCAAAGAAAGAATCTTCTTTTTCTCTGTTGAGACCATCTCTTCGGTCGTCTCGAGTCCGATGACGCGCTTGAGTGCGTCACTGAGATAGTCGTGGTCACGCCTCACTTCCGGGATTTCTCCGAGATTGAAACCGATGATGAAAACATGGTCATCTGGCCCAATCGGGTATTTCGAGAGATCGGAAACGAGAATTCCGTCTTTATAACTAACGGTTTCGATCGGTGTTTTTTTTAGTTCATGGGCGATGACCGGCATATAGTCGGTCAAGCGACCGCCCTGCGGCAAATACGTGTTGATGATGCCGATGATCTGGTTGAACGTCTTCGTGCTCTTTGGACTGGAAAATGCGTATTGACGCTTCAGTTCGTCATAGAGTTCATAGAGGTCTTCCTTGATCGTTTTCGCTTCCTGCGGTTCGAACGTCGTAACCGTCTTGGCGATCTCGAGATCGCCGAGATGGGTTGAAAAGCCACTGTTGACCATCAGATTGAAACGAGGAAAAACGGCTTCCATCAGCGAAAGATAGTCCTCGTTCTTCGTATGGATCTTGATTTCTTCCGGTTTGACTCGTTTTTGATCGATCAGAGCTGCGATCGTTTCAGCAAGAAACAGGACTTCCTTTTCATCGCTTTCGAAAACATGGAAATCGATCGGGTCATGAAAGTCGTTTTCTTGTGATTCCTTGACTTCCAATGTCTCGGATAAGCGTTTTAGACAACGCCCAAAAAGGAAATCCTTGACCGGATAACCTATAATCCATACCGTTCGTTCTCCATTCATTTTCAAAACGGAAGAATCGTTTATGAGCATGCCTTTTTGAATCAGGTGCTTCTTCAGGTCCTTCAGTCTTTTCAATGATTCCTGTTCGTACTCGGAATCGACATCGATGTATTCGAGCAAGCCGATCATCTCATCGGCGATACTTGGTAAAACGTTCAGATATCTCGTCGCGTGATACAGACAAAGAGGCTCTCTTCGATGCGTCATCGCTTCGATGAGACCTTCTCTCGTCATCCATTTGATATCATGAAGGACGTGATCCTTCGATAAAGCCGTCAGAACTTCCATCTTGATCATCGCAGGCGCGATGATCAACACAGGCTCATTCGACCGGGCGATCCGGATAATCTCTTTCATCTGTTCCCCCTCATATGCGTTAAGACTTTCTTCCTTATAAAAAGGCGCTTTCGTGGCTATTATACCATGTGTCGCCGAGAGAAAAAACCGCTCGTGACGGATTGAAGTGAGAATTTTGAATACAATAAAAGAGACGCCCCAAACGAATTTCACCGATCTTGTGGTGTCCTTCGAATCGAGCGCCTCCTGGGGGGGCTATTTCGATCGTGTTATTCTTGATCCATGACGACGAGGAACCGTGAGACTTGTCCTTCGTTGTCGCTCGAATCGGTTGCCGAATAGATGATTTCATACGTACCGGCAACGAGCGTATCGACTTCACCGGTTACGGTATAGTCGAGCGCTTCCAAACTGTTATCGCTGACGGATACGCCCGCATCGGTCCAATCATCACCGACGAATACGGTATCGACACCCGGATTGAGTTCCAAAACGGGAGGTGTCTCATCGATGACAT
>CAYUIK010000019.1:0-20247 GCA_964444805.1 uncultured Acholeplasmataceae bacterium
CCGACGGCGGCGGCAATCGCCCAACTCATGGCGGTAATGAAGCGCGTGTTGACGCCCATCATGCTGGCAACCGATTCATTCGATGCAGTCGCACGGACGCCGAGGCCCCACTTCGTTTTTTTGAGTAGAAAAAACAGAGTTGAGATCACGACGATCGCAATGACAATCGTCAAAAACTTGTGAACTGAAATGACGACTTCACCGTCACCGACGCCAACTCTCCATATTTCTTTGGTAAGAGGCTGTGGTGTCGGGGGATTGTCGATGACTCCGCTATAGATCGTCGGAATCAATCCGGTAATGACCAAAACGATTCCCATGGTAATCATCTGTTTGCTTAACGGATTGGGGAAGCGTGAATTGCGCACGAGGACAATGTCGACGAATAGGCCGATTAGAAAACCGTAGATGATTCCGGCTAGAATGGCGAGGACGACGGAAAGCGAAGGACCGATTGCCGGAAAGCGTGATGCCAGAAAAACGGAGTTGAACATCGTCACGAAAAACGCTGTCAGAGCTCCGATGCTTCCCTGGGCGAAATTGGTTGTCAATGACGTTCGAAAGATCAAAACGATCCCAAACGTCACGAGCGCCAGAATGGCAGCTTGTGATAGTGCGGCAAACAATATGCCTAGAAAACTAGCGAGTGTCATGATTTACCCCCACGTGATGATATTGGCAGCCCAAACGTAGCCGATTCCGGCTGCGATCATAGCAACGACGCTACCATCTTTGACCTGACCGCTTTCGAGTGCCAGATGCAAAGAAAGGATTTGATCGATCTGTCCAATGTGTCCGTAATGCTCGAGATAGATCGTTTGGTCTTCCTCTAATCCGAGTGCGTGCAACATGGCTTTGTGTCCGGAGCGCTTGATGTGCAGGATAGCCAAATAGTCGATGTCGCTTCGCTTAAGATCGGATTTTCTAAGGGCTTCATCGATGCACGTGAACCAATTGTTCATCGAGACCTCGTTCAGCCGGTCCTTCATCTTTTTGGCATCGAGTAGTCGGAGCGACTTTCTCGATTCCATCGCATTTTGTGGGGTAACCGGATTCGAAACACCACCGATTTCAACACCAGCTGTCCGGGAAAGCGACCCGTCAGCAATGACGTGTGAGCCGCGTAAAAGGTTTTTGTCATAATTCTTTTTCAATATGATGGCACCGCCGCCTGCACCGAGATTATACATCATGGACATATGCTTGTCGGTATAATCCACAAAATCGCCATTGCGGTACCCACCGACGACCATGATGACGTCGATCTCATCGTCGGCGATCAGCATGTCCTTGGCCATTTTCATGGCGGATACGGTCGTACAGCAACGGTTTTGTACATCAATGCCCCAGGCATGTGTCGCACCGATTCGATCCTGAATATAGAGGGCGGAAGTCGTTAACGGATATTCTTTCCACTCTTCGGTTACGCTCAGGATGACATCGATTTCCAGCGGGTCCAGGCCCGTACGTTTCAGTGCATCAAGGGCGGCGAGTGCCCCCATTTCCTGTGTTCCATCCTGGGGGAGATTTCCAGGTATGATTTTTTGCTTGATACCAAGTTTTTCGATTACCGCTTCTTCCGTCCAGGTGCCATTGGTCTTTTCACTGATGTCCTTGGCGGACATGCGGCGGTCCGGAAGATATATGCCGGTTCCAACGATTCCTACGTTTGCTTTACTCATTTGTGGAACCCCTTTCTTCTTCGGTTAAAGTCTCATACCACCATTGACACTGAGCGTATGCCCGGTAACATAGGATGATTCATCGGATGCAAGGAATAGCGCTGCATCGGCAATTTCCTGTGGTTGACCGAGTCGTCCGAGCATCGTCATCTTGGCGAATTTGTCCAGGAGTTCCTGTGGTACGGTTTGCAAAATATCGGTCATGATGTAACCCGGAGCGATGGCATTCACGCGAACCTTCTGACCCTTTCGGGCAAACTCCTTGGCCCACGTTTTCGTGAGTCCAAGTACGCCCGCTTTGGTTGCCGCGTAATTGGCCTGTCCGATGTTTCCGAAGAGTCCGACGATCGAGGAAATATTGATAATCGACCCCGAGCCCTTATTCGTCATTTGCGGACCGATCAGTCTCGTCATGTTGAAGACACCTTTGAGGTTTACGTCAAGGACGAGATTCCACATGTCATCGGTCATCTTGTGCGTCATCGCATCACGCGTAATCCCGGCATTGTTGACGAGAATATCGATTTGTCCGTATGTTTTGATGACATCATCATAGAAAGCCTGGACCTTCTCGACGTTCGTTACGTCGAGAACGTATCCCTTGACGCCGGCATGATCGTAGGTAAGTTTTGATACGTCACAGGCAATGACGGTCGCTCCCTGGTTGGCGAACGTTAAAGCGATCGCCTGACCTAAACCTTTCGCTCCGCCCGTTACGACGGCAATTTTTCCTTTTAGTCTCATGTTATACTCCTTTTATACTTTTTTTACAATCAATGCGGTTCCCATACCGCCGCCGATACAAAGACTCGCCAATCCGAGTTTCGCACGGTCTTGCTTGATCATTTCGTGCAATAGGGTTACGATAATGCGGTTGCCACTCGCTCCAACCGGGTGACCGAGTGCGATCGCGCCACCATTGACGTTGGTCCTAGCGAGTATGTCTTCCTTTTTCATCGCGTGTTCCGCGGAAATTTCTTCCAAAACACCGAGTGACTGCGCTGCGAAAGCTTCGTTGAGTTCGAGAAGGTCCATGTCCTGCAATTTTAAGTTCGCATGATTCAATGCCATCCGAATCGCTGGGGTCGGTCCAAGTCCCATGACACTCGGGTCAACGCCACCTTGACCGATACCGATGATTTCGGCGATCGGTTCCAAATCGTGTTCCTTGAGCGCGGCTTCGCTTGCCAGAAGGATGAAACTCGCGCCATCATTGATTCCCGATGAATTGCCTGCAGTTACCGAACCATCCTTTTTGAATGCCGGTCTGAGTTTGGCGAGTTTCTCCGGATTCGTTGTCCGATTGATGTATTCATCGGTATCGAATACGACGTCGCCCTTACGCGTCTTAATCGTAATGGGTACGATTTCATTCTTAAAACGACCACTGTCGCTCGCTTGTGCGGCCTTGACTTGCGAGTCGTAAGCGAAAGCGTCTTGTTCTTCTCTCGTCAAGTTGAAACGTTCGACGATATGTTCAGCGGTAATACCCATATGATATTCGCCGAAAGCATCCATGAGAGCATCATAGAGCATATGATCGCGCATCGGTTGTTCACCCATCTTGGTGCCTTGTCGTACGCGACTTGAAACGAGGTAGGGTGCCATGCTCATCGATTCGACACCACCGGCAACGACCAAGTCGTGAAGACCGAGTTTGATGTTCGCATAGCCGTTCATGACGGCTTTCATCCCACTCCCGCAAACCATGTTGACGCCATAGGCGGGAACGCTAGCTGGAATCCCGGATTGGATCGAAATCTGTCGGGCAAGACCTTGTTTGAGACCGGCGGGAAGAATATTTCCGACGAGCACTTCGTTGATCTTGGTCTTGTCGATGTCACCGAGCAAATCGCGAAGAACCTGTGCGCCGAATTCCGCTGGATGCAGTGTCGAAAGTGAACCGAGGAAAGACCCGATCGGACTTCTTTTCGCGCGGGCAATAAATACGTTGTTCATGAAAAGCCTCCTTTTTTATGTAAAGCGGTTACATTGATTTGTAAAAAATATGCTCCAAGAGGGAAACGACAACTTGTCATGTGAGTCTCACGGAGGATTAGTTATGTGAATAATTATTCATAATTCAATGTCATTTTATCACAGCGGACAGATATTGTCAATATATGCACCTGCAAATCATGGGATAAAAAGCGTAAAAAAGCGTGTGCCAAGATGTCGTTTTGCACCTCTGTTTGAACGGACATCATAATCCGGGTTGTGTTTTCACAAAAATTGCGATACACTTGATATGGGTGATATCATGGATGGTATGAACTATAGGCTACCGAAACGTAGAGATGGCCAAAAAACATTTGACCACATTATCAAAACGGCAAAAACGCTATTTTCCGAAAAAGGTTATCAAGCAACATCAGTCAATGAGATCATTAGTGAATCCGGTATTGCTACCGGAACTTTTTACCTTTACTTCGATGACAAGTTCGCGCTTTATTCCTACTTGCTCGCATCCTACCGTCGTGGTATTCGCAAAGCGATCAGTCACGGCATAAAGGATGCCAAAACACGTTATGAAAAAGAGCGGCTGGGTCTAAGGTCGTTTTTGAAATTCGCCTGGGAAGATCCTCTGGCATATCGCATCATCTGGGAATCGATGTTCGCCGATAAAGTGCTTTTCCAGGAATACTATGAGACCTTTTCCCGTGATTACGTCCGTCAACTCGATCATGCGGTTAAGACCAACGAAGTCCGTTCCGATATCGATCTAGAGACGCTGTCCTACATGCTCATGGGGGTCTCGAACTTTGTTGGGCTGCAGATTCTATTCAAAGAGACATTGACCGATGAAGAACTCGATAACATTACGGACCAAGCCATGGACGTATTGACCCATGGCATGTTCGTGAAATAAAAAGCGATTCGAACGCGAATCGCTTTTTCATATATATTCTAGAAAACCTTGATCGTCGAAGCATCACACGGCAAGTCGAGCCGACACATCAGTTTGTCTTCAATGCCCTGTCCGAGCTCGAAACGATAGAATCGATCGATTACGGCATCATGTGCTTCTAGTGTCGCTCGAACGGTTTTCGCCGGCTCTTTGATGAAGGGGAGTTCAAGAAGTCGAACCAGGGCGTTCTGCATGTTTTGATCATCGCTGATTTCCGATCCTTGACTGACGATCTGCATGGCAAGATCGCGTGCTAGTCCATCATTTCCTGACGCGAGAACGACGAGTCCGATCGCTTTTCCGTTGTGGTCGTAGGATCCAAAGATCTGATCGCTTTGTTTTTCAACACGATAGAATCGTCTAAGTTCGAGTTGTTCGTCAACGATATTTTCTGTCCGGGCGACTTCCTCACGGATCGTTCGTGCGTCAAAAACAACGTTGTTCGCATCCTCAGCGGTTTTAGCATTACTTTTCATAAGCGGGTCACAAATCCGATTACCGAGTTCTAAAAAAGCCTTGTGTCGGACGATGAAATCGGTCTCTCCGTTGATTTCAAAGATGATGGCCTGATTTTCGTCGATCATAAGGTGCAGCAGTCCCTTGGACGCGACCCGTGCACTCGTTTTCTTTTTTGTTTCACTCATGATCAAACGTTCCGCTTGATCGAGATCGCCCTGCGCCGCTTCGAGCGCTTTCTTGCAGGCGAGAACACCTGCTTGCGTTCGTGATCGAAGTTCCTTAATCGCTTTAGGATTCATTTTTTTCTTCCTTTCTAATGATCAAGGGGTCATCGTTCATCGAAGAGCGGAAGTTCGAGCCTTTTAAAGCCCTTGTCCGTTGAAACGATGCGCTGCCACCTTGCACTTCTTCCTCGACCGACAGGTCGGATGATATCCTCGTCACGAAGTTTTTTGAGCGTTCGGTTGATCGTCGCGTCACTGACATTCGGATGCCGCTTCCGCAAATCCTCTTTCGTGAAGAGCTCCGGTAATTTCATAATGCTGTTTTCGACATTATCGGTTTTATTCAGGTTTTTCTCGAAGGCATATTCATGCGCCATGCGATCGACATCCCGATAGGCGTCGATCAAAAGATCGATGAGCATACGACTCAAGAGATCGGTCTGGGCGTAGCCGCTCGACCAGTAATAGTTCGCTTGGATGACGGCGTGATCCCAGTCGTTCTTTTTTTTCTTGAAGTACTGGAAAAACGGAACGTATTGGAATACGGAAAAATCGCGCAAAACGAGCGCATATAAAACGATGATGCCGATCAGGTCATTTTCTTTCGTCATGATTTTCATGTTCAGAAAGTCGATATAAAAATTGGTAATGAGCTGTGTCAATTCGAAGGATTTACTTCTCTTATTCTTGGCAAATAGCGACATGAGATCTTCAAGATCGTCACGACGAGTATGTCTCTTTTTCGTCTTCAGGACGCCCTTTTCATGCGTCGGTTCGGTAACATAGGCGATCGGTTCGACGTCTTTCCCCAAAACACTGGCGAGATTCCCGACTTCGTTGGGAATCAGTTCAAAGAGTGCCGGATTCCGATGTAACTGCAGTAAAGCGTTCTTGATATTTTTGAGTCGCTGCTCATCCTTGTTTTTCGCAACGAGATCTCTTTTCGCTAATAGCTGGATACGCGCATCGGTGATCGACTCACCAAAAAGATGACCAAGGGCAACGATGTTGCTTTCGAGTGTCTTTCGTTCATAGGCCTGCTGATCCGGCGCAAAAAGGTCATCATAATAAAAGGATTTCCCTTTCGATTCATAGAGCGACAACAACGAGAGAACGAGTTCGTTCGACATGTGAATGCGTTCCATATTCATTAGAGCTTTCATCCTATGATCCTCATTCGGAAAAACTACTGCCGCCGATGAATTCACGCAAGAGTGAATTGCAAGGGACAAGATCGTCATCGATGTCGACGAAGTATTTCAAGAATTTCAACAAGCGGTTCGCTGTTATGAAGTGTTCGCTTTCAGTAGGAATGGCCTTGAGCTGTTGAATCGCGTGTTTCTTCAGGACCGAAAACTCGTAGGTCAATTCGGAATTGAAGACGAAATTCGCTTCTTTTTGCGTGGGATAGATCCATTTGAACTCACCACGGCGGACAGACGGCCACATACCGATCGTCTCGGCAGCGGAAGCGTTTCGATATTTCTGATCACGCACGATTCGTCTTAATAAGCGCAATTCGGTGATGCTGATGGGGTTGTGTTCGTCGATGTGCAGTTGTGTCTGAGGTGAAATGTAGACGTTGTATTTCTGATGTTTCGGGATGTCTTTAGTCAAAATTTCATTGAGGGCGTGAATGCCTTCGATAATAATCGGTGTGTTTTGTGTGAGATGGATCCTTTTGCCCGAATGACGTAAGCCGGATACGAAATCGAAGTGCGGAAGCGTAACATCGTATCCTTGGATCAGAGCGAGCATATCGTGGTTGAAAAGTTCGATATCAAGCGCGCTGACGTGTTCGAGGTCGGGAGATCCGTCGTCGTTTCGTGGCGCCATTTCGCGACCGAGATAGTAATCGTCAAGAGAAATCATAATCGGGCGAATACCACGACTCATGAGTTCGATACGCAACCGATTCGAAAATGTGGTCTTCCCCGAGGATGAGGGACCAGCGATACCGATTAAACGGATATTGTCGATGTTTTGTTCGATTTCATCACCGAGCTGCGCGAGCATTTTCATGTGTTTCGTTTCACACATGTTAACGAAATCAACGGCGGAGGTTCTCGTTTTCGCGTAACGATTCATCAAAGGAATCGAGTTTCCGGAGATGATCATGCCCCACTTGGCAGCTTCTTTAAGGGCTTTGCCGAAGGTCGGTTCGTCCGAAAAATCCGGTATGCTTCCGCCGAATTCGGCGCGAGGATATTGAATGATAAACCCGGGATGGTAGAGGAACATGCGAAACGAAGTCAAAAATCCCGTCGATGGCAACATGTAACCGAACATATAGTTGATGTAGTTCTCGCATTGATAAAGGTTGACATAGTCCTCTTTCCTGTATTTGAGGATGGCGACCTTGTCCGGCATATTGAACGACTGATAGAGCTCGATGGCTTCGGCAAGAGGCACGCGCTTTCTTTCGATCTTGAAATCAGCGGCGATGATCCGATTGACTTCTTCTTTTATTTTTTCGATGATGCGTGCATTCAAAGAACCGTCGAGTCCTTCGACGACCGCGAGGATCGAACGAGAAATACTGTAATTGAACTGTACTTTCGCCTGAGGATAAAGGCGATGCAAGGCCATTGCGATGACGTATCGGAGCGTCGATTCATAGATGCGGATGGCATCGCTATTGGTTGCGTTTAAAAAGGTAATCGTTGAATCCTTGTCGATCGAGAAAGTCAGTTCGCGCAAGCGTCCATTGACGGTTGCTGCGAGCGCGTCTTCACGCGTCGATTCGCGCGCGATTTCAAGCAATGTCTTCGGCTCGTCGTACGTCTTCGTTTGCTCTTCGATTTTGAGAATCACGGATGATCACTCCTCACTGTCATCGTCAAAGAGGTCGAGACTGCTCAAGCGGATGCGCTTGTGATTGCTGATGACGGTCTCTTCTTTGACGGTGGGTTCTTTCGATTTCTTTTTTGTCTTTTGTTGTGACTTCGTCGGTAGCGGATTTGTTGGCATTTTGAGATCATTCTTCGAATCGGCGATCGACAAGAACTGGGCCTCGCCCGATTTTTTCTCATCCAACATCTTTTTTCCGAACTTGTTGCCGGAATACTTGAAGTCCGATACGTTGCATTTAAAACTTTCGCGTTCACTGACGATCAAAGCTTCGACGTTTTCTTTTTGTTGTGCCCGTGTCAGTTTGCTGCCGGCAACGACGTAGTGCGGATTCGTTTTCAAGTGCTCGACAATCAGTATTCCTCGTCGATTGCGACTATAAAGGGGGATCTCACCAACGACATCCTTGATAATATGACCCCGAATCGTCAACATGACGATATCATCATGGGTCGAGGCATAAAATGCTTCAGCAACAGCGTCATCCTTGGCCAGAGCCATACTCTTCACGCCACCTGCCTGCAGTCCGTAGGCGGGAAGTTCCTCGCTCTTGAAACGAAGCACGTAGCCCTTTTTGGAAAGAGCGACGATGAAATCCTCGGCGTGCTCATCGACAGATACGAGTTGATCACCTTCGGAAAGACGCATGGCACGCAAAGGTTTATTGTATCTAGAAACGTTGAAATCGGCTAGAACCGATTGTTTCATCGATCCCTGGGCGGTCGTCAACAGGAGATATTCCTGGTCGTTGAAATAACGAATGGCCAGCACCTTCACGATGCGCTCATCCTGTTCGATCGGTACGATATTGTTGATGAACGTACCGAGATCTTTCCACTTCTGCTCGTCGATTTTAAATACCGGCAGATAGATGTAATTGCCGAGATTCGTGAAGATCAGCATCGTGTCGGTCGTTTGAACTTCCTTTTCGAAGATCAACGCGTCATCGGTCTTAAGACCGACGGACTGGGATGCCTGATAGCTTCTCGTGCTGGCACGTTTGACATAACCGTCTTTCGATATGCCGATCATGACGCGTTCATCTGAGATCAGTTCCTTTTGGTCGACTTTGATCGTTTCGATCTCCGATTCGATTTCGGTTCTCCGCTCATCGGCTAGTGCATCAGAAACACGAACGAGTTCATTTTTGATGACGCGTCTTAGCGCATTTTCGTTGGAAAGAATGCGTTTGAGTGCCTTGATCGTTTTCGACAGCGCATCGTTTTCTTCCATCAGAGCTTGAATGTCGGTATTCGATAGACGATAGAGCTGCAAGGTAACGATCGCTTCAGCTTGTACTTCCGTGAACTGGAAAGCTTCGATAATGTTTTCTTTGGCATTTTTCTTGTTGTTCGAAGCACGAATGATACGAATGATTTCTTCAACGACCGACACCATCTTGATCAGACCTTCAACGATGTGCTGTCTTTTGGTCGCTTTTTCGAGTTCATAATTCGATCGGTTGGTAATCACGTCCCGTTGATGATCGACATAGGCTTTGAGGATGGGAATGACACCTACCTGTACGGGACGATGATTGAGAATGGCGACCATGTTGTAGTTGAAAGCGACTTGCAGATCGGTTGATTTGAAAAGATAGTTTAAAACAGCCTGCGAGTTCGCTCCCTTTTTGAGATCGATGGCGATTCGCATGCCATCCTGATCGGATTCATCGCGAATTTCCGCGATATCCTCGACTTTTTTCTCGATGCGCAAAAGATCGATCGTTTTGACCAGTTCGGCCTTGTTGACTTCAAAGGGGATCTCGTGGATGATGATCTGGTCTTGGCTTTTAGAAAGTTCTTGGAGCGTATGTTTGGCTCGAATGACGATTTTTCCGCTTCCGCTTTCCAAAGCACTCATGATTCCGTCGTGACCTTGGACGATCCCACCAGTCGGGAAGTCGGGGCCTTTAATATATCGATTGATTTCTTCGACCGTAATATTCTCGTTATCGATGTAGGCAAGCGTCGCATCGATGACTTCTTTGAGATTGTGAGGTGGGATTTTCGTCGCGTAACCCGCACTGATTCCGGAAGCTCCATTAACAAGAAGATTCGGGAATTTAGCGGGTAGAACGGTCGGTTCGAGTTCCTCATCATCAAAATTCGGAACGAACGGTACGGTCCGTTTTTCAATGTCTTCGAGTAAAGCTTCGCTGGCTATCGAAAGACGCGCTTCGGTATAACGCATCGCTGCAGCCGAGTCACCGTCGATCGAGCCTTTATTACCGTGCATGTCGATGAGCAAAAGGCGCATCTTGAAGTCTTGCGCGAGCCGGACCATCGCTTCATAGATCGAGGAATCACCGTGCGGATGGAATTTACCCATGACCTCTCCGGCGATTCGTGCGGACTTCTTATAAGGCTTATTGGAAAACATCCCCATCTGCTGCATGGCATAGAGGATACGTCTTTGTACGGGCTTAAGGCCATCTCGGGCATCAGGAAGCGCGCGATATTGAATGATATACTTCGAATAACGGGCGAAACGATCGGCGACGATGTCTTCGAGCGGTTCGCTCATAATCGATTCGACGTAATCGTTGACTTTCTTGACGATTGACATCTACTCGACCCCCTTCTGAAGATCGAAATCGTCACTGATCTCAAAATCGACGTTATCTTCGATCCAGAGACGTCTCGGTGCGACATTGTCGCCCATGAGCGTTTGGATGCGCTTGTCCGATGCGCTGAAATCATCGATATTTACGCGTATGAGACCTCGCGTTTTCGGGTCCATTGTCGTTTCCCACAACTGTCGACTATTCATTTCACCAAGTCCTTTATAACGTTGGAGATTGTAAGGGTCGCCATTCAAAAGATCCTTGAGTGCTTCATCGCTCCAGGCGTAATGAATCGTTTCTTTCTTACCCTTTTTATACGTCAGTTTGTAGAGTGGCGGCTGGGCGAGATAGAGACGCCCATCCTCGATTAAAGGACGCATGTAGCGAAAGAAAAAGGTGAGTAACAAGATTTGAATGTGCGCGCCGTCCGTATCGGCATCGGTCATGATGATGACCTTGTTGTAATTGCATTTCTTCAAGTTGAAATCGTTACCGAAATCGGCACCAATCGTATGGATGATGGTGGAGATTTCTTCGTTTCTGAGGATCGAATCAATTGAGGAACGTTCCGCATTGATGACTTTCCCGCGTAACGGCAGAATCGCTTGAAAACGGCGATCACGCCCCTGTTTCGCGGAGCCTCCGGCCGAATCACCCTCAACCAAGAAGAGTTCGTTCAAGCGCGTGTCCTTGCCCTGGGCGGGTGTAAGTTTTCCGCTTAGGATGACATCTTTCTTGTTTCGACCTTTTCCGTTTCTGGCGTCATCTCGAGCCTTCCTAGCAGCCTCGCGGGCTTTTTGTGCTTGGATTGCCCGATTTATGATTTTACTCGCGGTCTTTCTATTTTCTTCAAGGTAGCTCGTCATTTGCTCGTAAGTGATCTGATCCGTAGCGTTGCGGGCCTCGGGCGTACCGAGACGACCTTTGGTCTGCCCTTCGAACTCGAGAATATCCTCCGGGATACGCAAAGATATGATCGCCGTCAGTCCTTCACGAATGTCGGAACCGTCTAAATTGCTATCTTTATCTTTAATCAAGTTATATTTTCGTGCATAGTCGTTGACGGATCTCGTCAAAGCCGACTTGAAGCCGATTTCATGCGTGCCGCCGTCTTTCGTACGCACATTGTTGACGAAGGAGTAGATCGTTTCGTGATAGTTTTCGGTGAACTGCAGCGCCATGTCGATCTCAATGGCTTTTTTCTTGTTTTTATCCGTGATATAGCGCGTTTCAAAGGCATGTGTCTCGTGAATCGGTTTTCGTGTCTTATTCAGGTGCTCGACGTAGGCACGAATGCCTTCATTGTACTTGAAGACGTTCTTTTGATTCGTTCGTTCATCTGCGAGCAGTATTTTAAGACCTCGAATGAGATACGCGGCCTCGTTTAGCCGTTCTTTGATGACGTCGTATTGAAACAGGGTTGTCATGAAAATCTTGGGATCGGGTTTAAACCAGACGGTCGTTCCGGTCTTTTTGGATTCACCGATACGTTTGATCTTGCTGATCTTCTTGCCACCATCCGAAAAGCGCTGGTGCCAGATCGCTCCATCGCGATGGATCGTCACTTCGAGAAATTGGCTAAGCGCGTTGACGACGGATGAACCGACGCCATGAAGACCTCCTGAAACCTTATATCCACTGGTATCGCTGAATTTGCCTCCAGCATGTAAAACAGTAAAAATGATCTCTGTCGTAGGTCTTCCGGAACTGTGCATCTTGTAAGGCATGCCGCGACCACTGTCAGAAATCTCAATACTGTTATCTCTTTTGATTGTGACGGATATTTCCTTGCCGTAACCCGATAGGCTCTCGTCGATCGCGTTATCGACAATTTCCCAAACCAGGTGGTGCAACCCTTTTCCATCGGTAGAGCCGATGTACATACCTGGTCGTTTGCGTACCGCTTCGAGTCCTTCAAGGATCTGAATCGACTTCTCATCGTAGATTTTATTCGTTTTGCTCACATAATCACCATTCCATTTTGATAGTTCCATTATACCAAATAAGACGATAAACTACAATCGCGGATCACTTTTCATTTTTATGTTTATGTCTTGCAAAACGTGATATAATGGCAATAGTGAGGTGTCAGGACATGACGATTTTATATATCTTGGCTTTTCTTTTGCTCTCATATTTTCTAGGTTCCATTCCAAGTGGCCTCGTCATCGGTAAGATTTTCAAGGGTGTGGATATCCGCGAGCACGGATCAAAGAACATGGGCGCGACAAACGCGATACGCGTTCTCGGGTTCCGCTATGGGATCTTCGCCTTTCTTTTCGATGCGCTGAAAGGCGGGCTCGTCATGTTCGTACTCGTCGTCTTCAAACTCGAAGATTTCTATTTGCTTACGATCGGCAAGACCACGTTGGACACCTTGATTCTTTATGGGTTCGCTGCCGTGGTCGGACACGTCTTTCCGATCTATATCGGATTTAAGGGCGGTAAAGCTGTCGCCACGAGCGCTGGCGTCGTTCTTGCCATCGAACCCTT
Source organism: uncultured Acholeplasmataceae bacterium (assembly GCA_964444805.1). GTDB lineage: Bacteria > Bacillota_I > Bacilli_A > Acholeplasmatales > Acholeplasmataceae > RECG01. The sequence continues at coordinate 13,183 of CAYUIK010000019.1, forward strand.
TGCCGGGATCATAACGCTTTTGATCTTTCTTTTAATGGTCAAGAAGACGCGTTATGTTTCACTCTCTTCGACAACGGCGGCTCTATCGGTCATCGTAATGTTCACGATACGCATCATCATCAAAATACTCGAGATTCCCTTGTCTTTGAAGATGGGTTATTTCTATGTTCGCGAAGCCGATAGTGTTTGGACGTTCGTCCTCGAATTGTTTACCATCAACGTCATGGCACTACTCATTTTTATACGCCATCGCCTGAACTACAAGCGCTTGCGTGAAGGAACGGAACTACAAGTATAAATAAAAAGGCATGCACATGCCCGTTTTATTTATACTGATTCATCGATGACATGATCTGACGCACTTGTTTTTCGGAAGGCGTCCGACCCATTTGACGCATCATCTCACGGATCATCTTTTCATTGACCGGTGGATTTTTCTCAAGGTATCGTTTGAACCATGCGCGGGCAATGAAGAAGCCGGCAACTGCTCCTGTGAGCAGTGTGATGATGGGGACGACGATTTGAGCCCATACTGGCATATTGATCACTCCTAACTTTCACGTTTCATTGTACTCGAAATCATGGGAAAATACAAGTAAAATCGTCCCTATCATCGATCACTTCCAATCGTTTTTGACCAAAGGAGGAAGACATGGACCTTTTCGTAACGTTTGTCGGACAAATGATCAGTGCATTTTTCATCGCCCACATCACCTTCATCATTTTTTCACGGCAACGAAAGATTCCGATGATCATCCTTTATGTCTGGATGTTTCTGGCTTTACTTGAAGGCCTTCAGGGGCTTTTGAGTGGTGTTCAATTCCTTGATTTCGCCCTTTATTTCATGGTGCGCGTCCTACCCGTCATCTTCGCAACGCTGTTATTTCTTTCGGTGACAGGAGGTTTTCCTCGATTCGAGTTGAGGCGAAGAAAACGTATGAAACCGATCAAAAACGAGATCGTTACGGTACGTCGCGACAAGGAAATGCTTTTATTTGCCGCTTTCGCCTCCGTTTTGATCGCGATCCCTGCTTATCTTCTCATCGATGATTTTCTTAGATATGTGATCCCGATTGTCAGTGTTTTTGTCCTGATACTCAGCATATTTTACTATCGGAAGCTCGAAAAAGTGCGTCTCGAATGCATCGTCCTTTTCATCGGACGAACGAAAGAGAAAATCTATTTTAAAACGATCGATCCCAAAACGAAACGGCTTGAAGTCAAGGACTTCTATACGAATGACCTCTATATCGTGGATTCCATCGGCGTCGCCATCATCGAGCGCAGTGATATGACGATCGAAAAACACTATTTGTTTTGGATCGCTACCGGTGATTCGGTTGATATGTCGAAGGAATCATTCGTCCAAAAAGAATCTCTTCCCTATCAGGATGCGCTTGCGGAGTTCGAAAAATATCACTATCGCATCATGCACTTCAAAGTGAGCAGACGGGGACAGACGATTCGAACCAAAAATCTATTGATTCGCTAAAAAAGGGTGAGATCGTTCACCCTTTTTGATAGATCGTAATGCGTTTATTGCCATACGTCTTTTCCTTATGTTTGTTCAAGGAGAGAAAGTGTTGGTCGAAAACCTGTTTTTTGCGCGATTCAAGCACGATCCTGGCATCCATAGCAAGATAGGGAATCAGCCGTTTCAATACGTCTTCATACACACCGAGATCATAGGGCGGGTCGATGAACACGATGTCAAACATCTGGTCTTTCGTGCGTCTTTTAAGGAACTGACGGTAGTCGTTTTTTTTAATCGTAACGCGGTCTGAAGCACTGAGAATTGCGACGTTTTCGATGATCGTCTTGACAGCCATCGGACTCGAATCGACGAGAAAAACGGTGGATGCTCCCCGACTGAGCGCTTCGAGTCCATACGCTCCAGATCCGGCAAAAAGATCTAAAACAGCGCCATCGATCGGTCCGAGCATGTTGAAGACGGCTTCACGAACCATATCCGCCGTCTCGCGCGTCTCAAGATGCTTCACACGCTTAATACGCATGCCGCGATAATGTCCGGATATGATGCGCAAGCGAACCATTCCTTTCTAGAAAAGTGGGTATGATCAGTCAAAAAGAAACTGTTCAAACCGTTTTTGATCGAGCTCTTCCAGGATTTTCAGCAATAACTCGATCGTATGCTCATAGTCATCGTGGTGAATGATGGACGTGTGCGACTGCAGATGCCTTGTCGGAATCGTGATGGAAAGCGCGAGCGCACCTTGATGGGCGAGATGCATGTTTCCCGCATCCGTCCGTTCTTTCGGCATAAATGTTTCCTGGTAGGGAATATTGTGTTGTTCGGCGAGCTCGACCACGAACCTTCTAAACGTCTGATTTGGAATCAATCCGCCATCATAGAGAAGGATTTGTGGGCCTTTTCCGAGTGCTTGTTCACTAGCGTCACCATTTGGAACATCAGCAGCGATTCCGGCATCAACGGCGATCGCGATGTCCGGATGAACGAGATAGGACGAGGTCTTCGCGCCGCGAAGACCGACTTCTTTTTGTACGGTGAACGTCCCGTAAACCGTATTTGTCTCATGGGCTTTTAGGCGTTTGATGACTTCCATGACGACGGCACACCCAATGCGGTTGTCCCAGGCTTTGCTGAGAAGATATTTGCCGTTCCCAAGGATCGCAAAGACATGGTGGGGAACGACCATTTGACCGGGACGAACTCCAAGTGCTTCTGCTTCTTCTTTGGAGCTGGCGCCGATGTCTAAATACATCTGCTCGACCGTTATGGCTTGTTTTCTCTGTTCGGCTGGAATCATGTTGATAGGCTTGATGCCGGTTACGGCCGTAAGCGTTCCCTGATCCGTTATGATGTCCCATACTTGGGCAACCATGACTTGAGAAAACCAGGAACCGAGTGTTTGAAATTTAAGAAATCCTTCTTTCGTTATGCTCGTGATCATAAGACCGATTTCATCCATATGTCCGGCGATCATGACCTTGGGACCGCGATTTCCTTTTTTGGCGATTACGGACCCGAGAGAATCCTGCGTGATCTCGGCCTGTCCCTTGAGTTCGCTCTTGATGAAACGAGCGACCTGAACTTCGTTTCCGGGCACCCCAGGTAATGACGTCATCGTTTTCAAAAAGGAATAGGACGGATTCATGATTAAACTCCTTGTTTTTGCCTATGGGCATAATAAAAGCCTAGAAAGCTGTGAGAACGAGATATGTTCAACGGGGGTGTTATTTCTTCCATGTTTCGGGATTCCAATCACTTGGCTTTCACACCCACACGGTATCAACACCCGATCTAAAGATTTGGGTTCCACGGCTGCTTTCTAGGTTACTTATACTTTATCACCGTTTCGCGAGAATGTCAAGCAAAGGAAGTCAGGGAACGCCCTAGTAATAGACGGTGATCCGGACGAATCGTCCCTCATGGATCATCATGCTCAAAAGGACTTCGCGTATCTTTGTTTCGATTACGTAATCGAGATTCGGTGATGGTATGTCGACCCGTACAGCGAACGTGTTTTCCGTCTCGATCTGATCGAGACGCAGGATCGGATAGTCCTCTTCGAAATTGTGAAGATCCTCTTCCCGTTCGAAATAGAGGATCATGCTGATTACGATCTTCGTATCGATTTCGAGTTCCTTAAGCAATTCCGCGAGGTGTTGGGCGCGTGCAATGATATAGGGCGGACGATGGAAAAACTTGCGCTCATAGATCTCCTTGTTCGGATCTTTGCGCAGCTCGAGAGGGATGGCAAGCTTAAACATCGATTCGAGGTACGTCTTAAAAAGATGGGCGCGCTTGCCCTTTTTATAGTGAAAATCGGCATGGAGATAGACGGTTTCTTGGCCAAAAGCATACGCCGTGATGATGAACTTGAAATAGTTCGCATAAATGAGGATCTCATGAAAGTGCTTTTGGAATGTTTCGAGCGTGACTTTAATCTTGTATTCTCCACACAGTATGAAAGACTCGTTATAGACGAGTGGTTCGAAAAGCGCATTCGCAAAGACTTCTTTTTGCTGGTCGACATCATAGTAACGATAGGCATCATAGGCGACGCGTCGATAAAATTTGATGATCTCGACGATCCCTACGATGACACCGAGGATAAAGAGCGTTCCCGCGATAACGAACTTGAGCACGCGCTCGAGTTCACTGACGCTGACGACATAGATAAACGCGGGAAACATAGCGATTACGAGCATCCGGTAGGTTGACGTGAAGCCTTTCTTGAAAGAAAAGAAAGCGAGTATGAAAACCATGATGACGATGTATAGGACAAAGAAATTGCCGAAATTGAAGTTGTCGATCGAGTTGGCGATATTGTTGATCTCATGAATAAAAAGGAATACACCGAGCGAAACAAGAAAAATGGTCGTTGTCTGTCGCGCATACAGATACCACGATTTCGTATACAGTTTACGGGCTTGCGGCAAGTGGAAATAGTTTTTCATCTCATGTCGGTAACTGAAAAATGGCCAGTACGATCCGTATATGCTGATCCGTATCGGAAGAACATCCTCATCTCGCATTTTCGATTCGAGATACGTCTCGAGACTCGCGAGGGGATTGAGAACGAAAAGGAGCGTGCCAAATAGAATAAAAGGCAGATGATAATCCAGTGGTAGAAACAAAAGCGTCAAAAACATGACGAGCCCGTATATGAAATAGACGACCAGTTTTGCGACTCCACCGAAGACGTATATGCCAAGGTAGACGAGCAAAATAATGGAAAGAATGAGAAAAAAGCGCTGACTTTGTATGTCTGCCAAAACCAGTGCGATCGGTAAAAAGACGAGTATGAACAGTGTGAGCGATCCAGCGACCGCGATGCGTGTTTTCATGGCCTACCCCCATTCTTTATTATACAAAAAAGGGGCAGCAAAAGCCACACCTTTAATCGTTTTTCCTTACTTTTGATCCTTGAGCGCTTCGATCAAATCGGCTTTGACCATGGTCGAATAGTTCGCGATCCCGCGATCTTTCGCCAGTTCCTTGAGATCCTTGACGAGCATACTGTCATAATCCTCGGCCTTTTCTTGCTTGTCGGCTGCCTTGGTCGCGACTGTATCCGTTTTTTCGGGTAGTGTTCCTTCGAGTGCGTCCTTGGCGAGCTTGCAGTAAGCTTCGAAATCTTCGGGTTGGTGTACGGCAATATCTGCGAGCATCTTCCGATTGACGGCTACGCTTGCTAGCGACAATCCATGGATGAGCGTCGAGTACTTCATTCCGTTGAGCTTGGCACCGGCATTGATCCGGCTGATCCACAACTTGCGAAATTCCCTCTTGCGTTGCTTGCGGTCGCGATACGCGTACTTCAAGGAGTGCATAACCTGCTCGTGAGCGGTCCTATAAAGTGTTCGTCTAGAGCCGAAATAGCCCTTGGCGAGCTTGAGAATCTTCTTGCGGCGGCGTCTGGTCACCGCTCCACCTTTTACTCTTGGCATGCGTCATTCCTCCTTATCTACATGAGGTTCGAAATGAGCCCTTTGATTCGCTTTTTATCGCTATCGGATACGCTCGTTTCGCCCCTTAATTGTCTGTTTTGTTTCGTTGTTTTTGATGCTGCCAGGTGATTCTTGTATGCGTGTCCACGCATGAGTTTGCCTGTACCGGTGACTTTGATGCGTTTTTTCAAGCCACTGTGGGTTTTTTGTTTTGGCATGTGATTTCCTACTTTCTAAGTGTTGTTTGCGGGCGCGATGATGGCGACGAGATGTCTGCCGTCCATCGTCGGCATCGACTCGACGTTGCCGCTTTCACCGATCTGCTCGATAAAATCGTTCATGACGGTGCGTCCGACGTTAATGTGTGTGATCATGCGACCGAAAAAGCGAATGGATAGTTTGACCTTGTCACCCTTTTCGAGGAAGCGACGGGCGTGTCTCAATTTCGTTTCGAGGTCGTGTTTGTCGATCGTCGGGCTCAAGCGAATTTCTTTGAGTTCAACGACGCGTTGATTCTTTTTCATTTCCCGCTCGCGCCGCTGCTGCTCGTAACGATACTTCGAGTAATCCATGAACTTCGCGACCATCGGTTTCGATCCAGGTGAGACGACAACGAGGTCGAGTTCAGCCAAGGCAGCGCGATTGAGCGCTTCTCTGCGCGATAGCGTACCGAGTTTATTCCCGTTTTCATCGATGACGAGAAGGTCGACGTTAGGAATGTTTTCGTTGACGAGTTCTTCCGGTCTTTGCTTGTATTGCTTGTATCTCTTAATAAAGTTCACCTCCCTATCTTGTGATCTAGGAAAAGAAAAAGTGCGTACTGCAAGAGTACCCACTGAAACGTTCGTTTAAACGTGACTGTTGGCCCATGGATTCGTCCATCAGGCGAGAGGATGCTCTTCTTTTCACTAGTATTAAGATGCTTACTAAGTATACCCTTTATTTTGTCAGTTGTCAAGCGGATGCACTTATTTCTAGAGAAACGGTCCCTAGGTTGGTCGTTGACGTTTCGTTTGCTTTCACATGATTTTAACGGTAAAGTCTGTCAAGTCGACGAGAATCTTTTCGTGTTGACTCGTGGGAACGTTTTTCCCAACATAGTCCGCACGAATGGGAAGTTCCCGGTGTCCCCGGTCAACGAGAATCGCGAGTTCGATTTTTTTGGGACGCCCTTTCTCACTGATTAAGTCGAGGGCGGCACGCACGCTTCGCCCCGTATAGAGCACGTCGTCGATTAGAATGACGACCTTGTTGCTAAAATCCGCATCTACGTTTGTGTGTGTCACAGTTTTCTTTTCGTCATCGCGGTAAAAACCGATATCGATCGGCACGAGTGGAACGGTATGGCCGGTGAACTGTTCAACATAGTTTTGCAGGCGATTTGCAATCGGAAGACCTTTGTTGAGGATTGCGACGAACATCAGGTCTTCGACGTTTTGATTGCGTTCGATGATTTCGTGTGTCATGCGTTTAAGGGTCCGTAGTATGTGTTCTTTGTTCATGATCTCTTTCATGGTTATCACCAATATTAATTATACACGAAAATGAAAAAAATGCTTGCCTATTCGCGTTTTCATGATATACTTACAAACGAGGTCCTTTAAGGTGTGCCAGTGAGCACAACAAGGT
>CAYUIK010000020.1:0-32022 GCA_964444805.1 uncultured Acholeplasmataceae bacterium
GGGCCACACCACATTCATCGTAACGGCTTGAAGGGCCACGAATAGTCCGTAAAAAAGAATGAAAGCGAAGGCCAGAAATTCGTTTCTGACGAAAAACAATAAGAACAGCATCGAAAAGACGAACATGGATTGTGTGAGGAAAAAGATCTGTCGCGGTTTGAACCGTTCGATGAATACGTGCGCCAAAAAAGGCATGATGAGTGTCGGAAAAGCGATAAAGCCGATGATCCATGCCGCTGTTTCCAGCGAAACGCTTCGCGATTCCATAATGGCGTAAAAATGAAACGTAACGCCCGTCGTAAACATCGGAGCGATCATGCCGATCAGTCCGACGAACCAGAAGGAACGCGTTTTGAGTGCTTCTTTGACCGTCCACGACTCTTTTTCCAATGCGGCATACGCCTCTTCTTTCGACAACAAGGAGACTTCATTGTCGATTGAAAGTCCCACATCCTCAGGTTGATTGAACGTGAACAGTACCGCTAGCGGAAACATGACGACCAAGAGCACGAGACCCCAAAGTCGCCAGACATTCCGCCATCCGAAAAGACCGATCAAATAGAGGTTTAAAGCGGGTACGAACAGGGTTCCGACAAAAGCGCCCAACGTCATGAGTGAAATGGCCAAAGCCCTTTTTTTCATGAACCACTGCGGTACGAGGCTGTTCGGCATGAGCGTCAATGATCCCTGACCGAAAAAACGCAAGAAAAAGAAGCTCAGATAGATCATAGCGAGCGTCGTCACATAGGAACTAAATAGTGTCGTAAGTGCGAGCAAGAAAACGACAAGCGGCATCATGAGTCGGTGACCGAAGCGATCGATCAGTCGTCCCATGAAGATGAGCAGTGTACCACTGATGATGGTAGCCACACTGTAACCCGTCGTAATCAAAGTCTTCGAAAACCCGAGTTCCTCTTCATAGATCTTAGCGAATACGTTAATGGAATAGGTCTGTCCCGGTGACGAGAAAAAGAGCGCAAATGCGCTCAGTAAAACGATAATCCAACCATAGTAAACCGTCCTGTTTATGCGTTTGACAAGTGATTTCATTGGTAGTACCTATGGGGTTCGATCGTGTTTTAGGCAATCCAGATGATCATGACACGTTACCTATTCTCCGTAGTAGATCATGCGATTGTAGACGTGCCGAAAACCCATTTTCTCATAGAGTTTCTTCGCTTTTTGATTGTCGAGATCAACGTGCAGCGAAAGTTTTTCACCGGTAAGGTCGATCGCCCGTTTGATGAGTTCCGTTCCGACACCACGTCCCTTCGTCTGCTTGGTAATCCCAATATAAGCGAGGTGATAGGTCGGAATAAACTCAGCGAAGCCCGTATGGACGACGACACAGATACCTTCGACATCGTCGTGGGTCGAAGCGATCAATATGTACCCTTTTTGCATCGCCTGCTCGATGGCTTCGACCATTTCGATGGTCGGATCGGAGTATTGAGCAAGCCAAGTCTTGGCGTAATCGAGAATCGTCTCTTTGGAATGTCGGCCAAAGTCGCGAATGCGCTCAATTCGGATACTGCTTATGCCATCATTGAGAACGATGACGTGATTCCTGTTCGTTTCGGGTTGTTCGCGCTGTTTTTTCAAAAATGCTGCGAAAGCATAGGCTTCCTGACGCGTGACGATTACGCGTTCGTAACGCTTGAGCAAGGATACGCTTTCCTTTAAAAGTTCATCACTGACACGAATGATATCCCCATGCGTCTCCCGAAGAGCATCGCGCGACTGATCGATCAGTCTTTGATCGAAGAGGGAACGTTTCTGCGCTGATGACAACCAATCCTCGTGATCACCGTTGGCGATCAGATAATCCGTGTCTAAATATGTTCCGCACATAATGTTCGGAAATGTTTTGATCTTTCCGTTGACCCAACTCTTCAGCATGGCATTATACATGCTCGTCAACGTATAACCATACCCGAATTGAATATAGAAATCATCGATCGGATTCGCTGAACCCTGTAATATTTCTTCGGTCAGTTCTTCAAGCACCATCTGTGAGATATGCGTATTCGTATAACCTTCATAAGCCAGATAGTACGCATTGTCTTTGGCATACTTCAAAACGATTTTCGAAGCGGATTCTCGTTTTGTTTTTCGGAAGTCGAGCAACATCTCATCGGCAAAATAACGTGATTTCCACCGCTCATACTTGAAAACAGGAATGACGACCTTGACGTTTTCCTGTCGCGCAAAATAGATCAGTGATTTCAAGTAGTTGAATGAACCCTGGCAGACGAGCGTATCGTATCCTTGTGCGAGCAAGTCCTTGATCAGGACTTCAGCGATACGATCGTGTTTATGTCCCGAAGGATTGGATCCCTCAAGTTTTAAATAAATCCGTTTGACACCGAGTACTTCCTCGAGTTTTCGCGCTCGCAGGAGCGGTGTCTTACCACTTTTTAGCATCCTTTTCCTCCTGAAGATGATTTGTTAACGACTTTAGCGACGAATCTCGATCGTTTTTGCAAGATCATAGATAACGTCGTAGATTTTGATTCGCGTATTCGAAGCGGGGTGTTCCGGCGTGATTCGGATCTTTGTTCGAGACATTTCCAGCTCGATTTTGACGCCTTCTAGAACAAGTGAAAGACATAGATCATCCCACGCATCCGGCAATCTTGGGGCGATTTCACAGACGTCACCATCAAATCTAAGACCGATGAACCCATAGACGACCATTTGCCAACTGGCACCGTTGGCAGCGGTATGAATCCCGCCGATAAACGTCCCTCCACTCACCGATTCATTCGTATTCAGCAGATCGATCATGACCGCTTTCTCGAACTTCTCATAGGCTTCTTCGAGCAGCCCGATTCGCGCGGCGACGATCGCGTAAGTCGAGCGACTAAGTGAGGAAAAATGGAGTGTGCGCGGTTCATAGTAGGCATAATTGGCTCTTTGAACGTCAATCGGAAAAAGATTGGGGTGCAGAGCGAACAATTGGATGACATCGGCCTGCTTGATTACCTGGGTGAAAACGGCGATTCCCGTCGGCCATCCGTAATACTCTTCGGGATCGATCAGGCGTTTTCGGACGTCCGCTGCCGGCGTGATCGATTCGAGGTCGAAGTATCCGTCAAATTGTTCGAGCAATCCGTTTTCCTTGGGCTCTGGCACGTATAAGCGAACAAGAATGTCTTTCCACAGTTCGATCTCCGCATCACCCAGTTTCAAGCGCGCGCACAGAGCTTCGATCGCTCTACGATCGAACATAGCGAGATAAGCGAGCGTACGCTTAAGCGTCTCATGAGCCTGATAGTTGGTGAACGCATTGTTATCGACATTTTCATGGTACTCGTCAGGACCTTGAACGCGCAAAAGCTCATAGCGTTCTCGTCTAGGCATGTAACACACGCGCGAAGCAATGAAGCGAGAGATCTCGATCATCATCTCGATCCCGTAAGCGATCATGAAATCCTCGTCCTTCGTGACCGTATAATACCGATCGATCGCATAGGCAATATCCGAGGATATGTGAATTTGCCAAAGATTGAAATGATTTCGTATGTCGCGCTTGGTCAAAACGTCCTTGAAGAAAAAATCCGGACAAAGCTCGTCTCCGGTCTTCCCGCTGATCCAAGCGTAGAAAGCACCTTCAAAACCGTGTTTCTTCGCCTTTCTCTTGGCCCCAGGAAGGGTGAGATACCGATAGAGCAAGATGTTTCGAGCAATTTCTGGTTCGGTATGAAGAAACATCGGCATACTATAGATTTCTTGATCCCAGAACGCAGCCCCCTGATAGGCCTGACAGGACATGCCTCTCGCTCCGATCGGCAAGGGACGATGCGTCGGCGTCGCGATGATCTGATGATAGGCATTGAAGCGCAAGGCAACCTGATCACGCATCGGTCCGGTCAGACGCATGTCGAACAGATCCCACTTATGCTTCCAAGCACGGATGTGTTCGCGTGCTACCTGGTCATATTTTTCAAGTCGAGCGTGCACGTCAACGGCTTCTTTCAGCGGATTTTCGCTGTCATTCGATGTGACGACGATCATCGCCTTCTCGATCACGTAAGGACGGTTGGCATCGAGCTTGATACGGATACTTCTACCCGTGACTTTCGCCTCTTGATACGTTTGTACCGATTCATAGTCGTTGAGCGAGAGCTTTTCCAAAACGACGATTAGATCGTTCTTTTCGACCGTTCGGGCGCGAACACCGACGTCCTTTTCGACGTTGAATGTTTCATGGTCTTGCAAGTGGTTGCCGTTTAGACTCCATACGTCTTGATCGATTCCGGTCACAAGCTCGAAACAAATCGGCTCATTTGCCGTCATCGTGTAACGCATCATGATGACGTGGCGCTCAACGATACTCGCAAACTTCTCCTCTTCAACCACGATAGAAACACCTAAGAGATCGAGGTGATAGGCCTGGCGCGTCATCGCTTTTTTCAAGTCCAACGTCCGTACCACATTTTTTTTCGATGCCTTGTCAATGGAAAGATAGAGCGCGTTTGGAACCGTTGAAAGTTCTTCCCACTTGCCATCGGCCTTATCCCATGTATCGGATACGATACACCCGGCATATCCCTTTTTCCGCTCCATGGCAAGCGTTGCCCGATACCCGAGATATCCGTTCCCGATCATGAAGTTGGTACCGTCGGTAATCGCTTGACTTGAGTCATCACCTTTTTTTATGACGTTCCAGCCGTCATCCGTATAGAGGTCTGTTGATAATCTGTGCATGGATTCACCTTTTAAAGTCCTTCATTTCGCTGTCCTCATTATATGTTATGAAACGCTTGATTTCAAGTCATCCTCTACGACCAACCACGAAAACGAAAAGTCGATGTTATGAAATCAAATATTTTTGTTATACTATTACTAGAATTCAATTTCAGAAAGGAGCCCAAGCGTTATGTTCCCACGCTTGGTATGACTTATGGACAAACGCCTCGAATGCATCAAAAAACTTAAAACAAAGGATACGAGCTCCCTTACGATGGTAATCGGCTTTGACGGTTTCAAAGACGAGATCATCCACGCCATCGATAAGCGTATCGATGCCGACCATTATGTAAGGATCGACACGATCGGCCAGTTCGCTCAACGGATCGCCAAAGCAAGCGGCCTTTCGACCAACGTTGAGCTTTTGCCCGTTCAACAGAAGATTGGCGGCAACGGTCCGATCATGTGCAACGCTCTATCCAAGCACACGGATCGGATCACCTATATCGGTGCGCTCGGTTATCCAACGATCGATGACGTCTTCCAGGAAATGACCGATCGGATCAAATCGGTCTATTCGATCGCCGACAACGGTCATACCGATGCCCTCGAGTTCGATGACGGAAAACTTTTACTCGGCAAAATGGAATCCCTCAAAAACGTCACATACGACATGTTGCTAGGTACCGTCGGAAAAGAGCGACTGATCGAAATTCTCGGACACACCGACTTGCTGGCAACCGTCAACTGGTCGATGTTGCCGAACATGTCCGATCTTTGGCGAAAGATCATCCTGGAAATCTTGCCGATGATGCCGATCCCCCGCGTCAAACCGATCTTTTTCATCGATCTCGCCGATCCGGAAAAACGACAAACCGAAGAGATTCGCGAAGCGCTTGAATTGCTTAAAGCGTTTAAGAGCCACTATCGAGTCTTCCTTGGATTGAACCAGAAAGAAGCCTATGATATCGCGATCAACCTCAATCTCGGTAGCGTCAACGCAACCCTGAAGGATATCAATACCGCGCTCTATCACTACATCGACATTGACGGTGTCGTCGTCCATCCGGTCGATCGTTCGTCCGTTTGCATGAACGACAAGTACTATGAAGCGCTCGGTCCCTACTTCAAGAAACCCAAGCTGACGACCGGTGCCGGCGACAACTTCAACTCGGGCTTCGTCCTTGGACTCCTGCTCGGACTCGAACCTGAAGAAGCCCTTCTTACCGGCATGTCAACGAGCGGCTTTTACGTCAGTAACGCCAAGAGTCCCACCCTCGATGAACTGATCCGGTTCATGGACGACTGGGTCAACAAAAGAATCGGATAACAGGCGCAAGATGCGCCTGTTTTTTTATGCGTGACGAAGGGTTTTCTTGTCTTCACGTTCGATCTCGATCTTTGGTTTGAAATCGATACGAACGTACAAAACGGCGCCCACAAAGGCGATGACAAAATTGCTGATGAGCATGGCATACCAAATCCCGCTATTTCCGAGATTCGTGAAATTCTTGAACATGAGAATCAAGGGGAGCCGCAAGAACCAAAGCCGCGTAATCGTAATGATGAACGTAAAATGCGTGTTCCCTGTTCCGTTGAACGTCCCAATGAATGTTTGGAATACGGCCATGAGAGGTAAGCCGATCAGCAAATAGAACATGTATTCGACCGTAAGTTTTAAAGCGATCGGATCGTCTTTGATGAAAAAACCAGCCAAATACTCCCGAAAACCCATCAAGAGGGCACTCCCGAGCACCATTAGTGAAACCGATAGAATCATCGCTTTTTTAAACGTCTCTTTGGCGCGTTCGGTATTCAAATTTCCGATATTCTGACCGATGTAGGCGGTAAGAACCGCGCCGATCGCCATGACAGGGTGAAGAATGACGCTGATCAATCGGTTTCCCACACTGAATGCAGCAACCGTCTGAATGCCATAACTCACGATTACGGCGTTCATAATACCGAATCCGATCGCGGTAAAGGATTGACCGAGTGATGCTGGTACCGCCGTTTTGATGATCTTTCTTGATACGTCCGGATTGATTTTAAGATACGCTTTTCGAATCGTTATTCCCGATTTCGACTTGAAGAGTAACGATAACCCGAAGGGCATGATGATGACATTTCCGATGAGTGTCGCGTAGGCGGCACCCGGGACGCCAAGTCCCAAAACGGAGATAAAGATCGGCGACAATATGATATTCACGACCATCGTGATCACCCCAAAGATTACCGGCGTGACGGTGTCGCCACTCGCCTGCCTGATCGAGGTGAACGCGAAGAATAGAAAGAGGACAGGTAGTTCGAATGAGCGGATTTGAAGATACTTGACGCTGTTTTCATAGACGAACCCTTCGGTCCCCATGAGACGCATGATCGGCCCTGCCGAAAAGAAGGAAAAGAGGTTCAGTATGACACCGGTAATCAAGGCGATTACGACGAGATTGCTCGCATATTCCCGTGCTTTCTCATGTTGTCCGGAACCGATCTGTTGACTGATCAGTGCCGTTCCGGCAGCACTCAGACCGATACCGAGCGAGATGAACGTAAAAACGACGGGAAACGTCAAAGAAATCGAACTGACAGCATCCGCGCTGAATCCCGGTATTTCACTAACGAAATACATGTCGATGACGTCATGAAGCGTACGGATCAAGTTATTGAGCATCAAAGGGACAGCAAGAAAAAAGAGACCTTTGATGATATTGGGATCTTTTAGTATGAGATGTTGTTTTTTTTCATCTTTGGTCATAGACATTACTTCCGTTTCCGTCCTAGATTATAACACAGATCGTGTTGTTTTTTACGCCTTTTCACTTCTTTCCTTCTTAAAAAAAAGAAAACAGCGATCGGTGTTACGCGCCATATCTTGTTTTAGCGTAACATACCTAAAGGTAACGATGGCCACCGCTTGAACATGCCAAGAAGAACGTGCTCGATCGAGCGCGTTTTTGGTTCCACGCCTTGATATCGATGGATGCTTAGGCCGTTTTTTACGTGTTGAGCCTAAAAAATAATGCCTATTCTTACTTGCATGTACCTGCATCCAGTTAAAAACACGTTATTCAAATTGGACCACATCTAAAGTATAACGCAAGCCTCTAGCGATGTACAATCATGTGCACGATAAGAATCGATTGTGTTCATATGATTTTTTTAATCGCTTGACAACTGGTATAATAAGCGTAGAAAAGGAGGCATGATCTTATGAACATGCTCGAGCAGACATATCGTCTGAGTAACGGGGTAAACATACCCAAAATCGGCTTTGGAACCTGGCAGATCAAGCCGGGAGATGAAACGTATCGCGCTGTATCCCAAGCTTTAAAGAACGGTTACAGGCACATCGACACGGCTGAAGCGTATCGAAACGAAGCGAGCGTCGGCCAAGCCATCAAGGATTCCCAGATTCCTCGTGATGACATTTTCATTACGACAAAACTCGAATCACACATCAAAACCTACGACGAAGCCTTGGAAGCGTTCGAGAAAAGTCTCGATGCTTTGAAAACCGATTACGTTGACCTCTTTTTGATCCATGCGCCCTGGCCATGGAACGAAATCGGCAAGGATTGCAAAGTCGGTAATCGTGAAGCCTGGAAGGCAATGGAAAAGATCTATGCGGAAGGACGTGCCAAAGCGATCGGCGTATCGAATTTCAAACCGGACGACCTCGAAGATCTCATACGTCATACGACGATTGTCCCTCATGTGAACCAGATCGCCTATTTCATCGGACTCGACCAAAAGGAAACGATCGATTACTGTCGTTCGAAGGACATCTTTATCGAAGCGTATTCCCCCCTCGGCATCGGCTATCTTCTCAATAACGAGACGATCAAAGACATGGCGAAACGATATCAGGTTTCGCCCGCTCAAATCTGCATTCGTTACGACTTGGAAAAGGGCACGGCTCCCCTACCGAAATCGGTTCATGAACATCGCATGATCGAAAATGCTCAAGTCGATTTCCAGATTAAGGACGAGGACATGCGGATCCTTGACGCGATCAAGGGCGATCCAAGAAAGTGGGGATAACGTGGTACGTTACGGCATAATCGGCGCAGGCCGAATCGCGCGAACGTTTGCGCAAGCGCTTAAAGGACGAGATATTCCGATTCAAGCCATCGCTTCACGATCGCTTGATCGTGCGATCGCCTTCCAAACCGAGTTTTCTGTGAACAAAGCTTATGGAAACTATGCGGATCTTTACCGCGATCCGGATGTCGACGTCGTCTATGTCGCCACGCCACACGGGCTTCATGAAAAGCAGATGCTCAGCATGCTCGATCACGGAAAGCCCATTCTCTGTGAAAAAGCGTTTACCCTTAATGAAGACCAGGCGCGTCGCGTTTTCGCGAAAGCCAAAGAAAAAGGGGTCTTCGTCATGGAAGCCATGTGGACACGCTTTTTACCCGTGATAAAAAAACTCGTGAAATTCGTGAATGACGGCATGATCGGCGAGGTCCAAAGCGTCGAAGCGAGCTTCTGTTTCCAATCGAAAGCCGACGCGAGCGACAGATTGTTCGCACCAGAACTCGGCGGAGGTGCCTTACTCGATGTCGGGATTTATCCGATTACCTTTGCTCACCTGTTTCTAGGCATGCCGGATTCGATCGAAAGCGACGTGACGTTCGGACCGACCGGTGTCGATATCGATGAAACGCTTCGGTTGCACTATCCCAAAGCAGAGGCACATCTACGCGCGTCGATTTCCGAAGATGCAGCACGACGGGGCATCATCCGTGGGACGAAAGGCCACATCCTTGTTGAAAACTTCTGGATGGCCGAACGCGCTCAGATCTACAACGAACAGGACGAATTGGTTCGTGAAATCAACGTTCCACACGTTGTTAACGGCATGGAATATGAAGCGGAAGAAGTCGTTCGGTGTCTCGAAAAGCATGAGCAAGAAAGCCCGATCATGCCACACGAGCTTACGCTGGATATTCTATCGATTCTAGATAGCATCCGAAAGCAGTGGGCCTTCAAATATCCGCTTGAATGAGAAAACATGGGCGAGATCTCATCTCGTCCATGTTTTTTTATTTAATGTACTGATTGAGAATACGGATGACTTCCTCGAGTTTTTCTTCTACCGTTCCGTCACGATAGGCATCCTTCACGCATGTTTCGATGTGATTTTTAAGGACGCTCAGATTCGCCTTTCGTAAGAGCGAGGATACTGCAAGAATTTGATTCGATATGTCGACACAATACCGTTCGTCTTCGGTCATGCGTATGATCGCATCCATTTGACCGCGTGCCGTCTTGAGCAGAGTCAATGCCTCTCTATGTTTTTCTTTCACGTTGTCCGCCTCCCGAGATCCGTTTTTTTCAATCGAAGTGAATTGTAGATGACGTTGAGCGAGCTCAAGGACATCATGGCCGCCCCGATCATCGGATGAAGCAGACCGAACATGGCGAAAGGAATTGCGATGGCATTGTAGATCCAGGCCCAAAAATAGTTTTCCTTAATCTTTTTGAACGTCGCCTTGGAAAGCGTAATCGCCTTAATCACGACATCGATCTCACTGCTTACTAGCGTGATATCCGCTGCTTCGATCGCGATATCGGTTCCGGTTCCCAGGGCGATTCCGACGTTGGCTTGTTTGAGGGCGGGAGCATCGTTCATCCCGTCACCGACCATCGCGACAATTCGACCTGTTTTCTGCAAGCTTTCGAGCGCCTGGACTTTCCCATCGGGTGTAACCCCGGCAACGATCTGTTTTATGTTCGCTTGATTGCCGATGGCCCGTGCTGTCCGTTCGTTGTCTCCGGTAATCATAACGGTTTCGATACCCATGGATGCGAGTGCGTTCATCGCCTCCTTGACACCGGACTTCAACCTGTCAGCGACGGCGATCATGCCGATGAGCTGTTTGCCTTCGGCAACGAGAAGAACCGTCTTGGCCTCCGCTTCAAAACCGCTGATCACATCCTCATATGCCTTCGTATCGATCGCATGGGTTTCCATGAGGCGTCGATTGCCGATCAGAATCGTTTTTCCATCGATCGATCCGGTCAGGCCCATGCCGGTAATCGACGCGAAATCCAAAACTTCTTTCAAAGGAATTCCCCTGGACTTCGCATCTGCGAGAACAGCGGTTGCGAGCGGATGACGCGCGTGATGCTCGAGCGACGCTGCCCTTTCTATGAGTTTCGCTTCGTCACCATGAATGACATAACGATTCGTCACTTCCGGCTTACCGTAGGTGAGCGTCCCCGTTTTATCAAAGGCGATCGCTTGAACGTCCTTTAGCGTCTGTACGGCTTCACCGTTGCGAATGAGTATGCCTTGTTTCGCACCGATCCCGCTACCGACCATGAGCGCCGTCGGCGTACCGAGACCGAGCGCACAAGGACAGGCGATGACGAGTACAGCGGTTGACGTGATGAAAGCGAGTCTAAGTGGCGTTTGCTCGCTATTGATCCACGGCAGGTAGCCTTCCATGAAGCTGAGAATATTTAAGTGGAACGCGGAAAAGATCAGAAACGAGAAAAACGTCAGAACCGAAAGGATCATGATGACGGGAACGAAATAGCCCGTAACGCGATCGGCGAAAGCCTGAATCGGAACCTTGGATCCCTGACAGCTTTCCACGAGTTCGACGACTTTCGCCAAAAACGTATCGTTACCGGTTTTCGTCACTTTGACTTGGAGCGATCCCTCGTAGTTGATCGTCGCCCCGATCACCTCATCACCGATTTCTTTTAAAACCGGCATCGACTCGCCTGTCGCCAGCGATTCATCGATCTGACTCTTGCCGGAAACAATCGTGCCATCGATCGGAACGCGTTCGCCGGGACGGATCATCATGATGTCGCCAATTTGCAGTTCGGACGTCATGACTTCCCTTTCTTCGCCATCTACGATGATTCGAGCTCTTTCCGGACTCAGCGCCAACAACTTTTCGATCGCCTGTGAAGCTCTGCCCTTGGCCCGTGATTCGAGAAATTTGCCGATGAGATGGAAAGTCATGATGGTCGCTGCCATTTCGATAAACGTCGTCATCGGAAAAAAGATTCCCAAAAGACCGATCACATACGGTGGCAACGAACCCAGGGATACGAGAACATCCATGTTCGGACGACCGCTTTTTAGTGATCGCAAACTCTTTTTATGGACATCGATGCCGAAAACGAAGACGACTGGAGCGGCGAATAGTGCGACGACGGGAACATAGAATGGTATTTCCACAATCCACATGTCGATGACCATGAGCATCATGATGACGGATGTCAAAATGGCGCTTTTAACCATTTTATTTCGCGCTAGAATCATGCGCGTGTGTTCATCGTTCTTCGCTTTTTCGAGTCGTTTGTCGAGATCAAGATCATAGCCGATTTCCTGCAATGCTTCTTTGATTCGTACCGGCTTGATCCGATTCTTTTCATAACGGATCGAGAGCTGGTCGGTCGCGAGATTGACGTGAGCATCTTTGACTCCGTCGAGTTCGGATACACGCCTTGTTACGTGTGAGGCGCACATCTGGCAACTCATTCCGATTACTTTGAACGTCTTCGTTACCGCATTGTCATCGAGTGACGTCGCATCATAACCGATCTTTGAAATCATCTCTTGGATACTTCGTTCATCGATTCGCGCATCATCGATGTCAACGTGAAGCGTGTCGTTGGCGAGATTGATCCGGGAATCAAGGATTCCCTCAATATCATTTAAGACGTCATCGATTCGTGCGGCACACGACGAACACGTCATACCCTGAATCTTGAATTTGAGTGTTTTCACGATGAACCACCTTTCCATACCCCCTATTGGGGGGGTAAGCTCATTATAGTCTAAATCGTCTCTTCCGTCAATCCGTATGCAAAAAAGGAAGCGCGATTCGCTTCCTTTCATATTCCATACCATCTATGCCCTAGTACGATCCAAAGGCGAACATAAACAACAGGATGACCGTGATAAAACCGGTGTAGATCAGCGCATCGCTCCTAATTATGGTCGATTCATAGCGCTTGTTGAACGTATTCATGGTGATGACGAACCGTTCGGTAAACGACGTGTCGTCACTACCGCGTAACGAGAGTTTTTGCAGTGATACCGGGTCGATGGGACACTGATCGCCGTACATGAGCTTGCATGATTTTTGCAAGACCTGATAGAGCGGGAAAAAGAAAAGATACTCGATGCTGAGCCATTTGGGCAGACGTAAATGAAAGAGATGATACTTCGTCCCCAGCGCAAAGATCAATGCGCCGAGCACGATGACTAAGAGCATCGTTAAAAGATCCGTTGTCGTGAAAAAGGCGAGATCACCAATATATTTTTTGATGAAAGCCGGGTCGTAAGTCGTTCGTTTCAGCTGTGGAATGATGAAATAATCGAGAATGAAACGGGGTGCTAGGCCGATTATGACGATCAATGCGGCCAGACCCGCCATCGCCGTATCGAGGCACGTATAGGTCGGTTTAATATGGTCATAGTTGTTCTTCGTCTTTCGCAGGAAAACGTAATAGAAGAGCTTGATGAAGGACGTCACCGTACCGGCACTCACGACAATGAAAATCCATTCGGCGTATCGAAACGATGCATGTCCGTATTGATAGGATTCAACGATCCCGTGGTGAATGATCGACTTCGAAATAAACCCGTTGAAAAGCGGAACACCACTGATTCCCAAACAGGCGACGAGACAGACGACTGTCGTGAGCGGCAGTTTTTTCCACAGACCACCGAGCAAATACATGTCGGTTTCCTTGGTATGATAATAGACAACGCCGGCAACCATGAACAAAAGGGATTTGAATAAAGCATGGTTGATGGTGTGATACAATGCCCCGGAGTAGCCCATCGCACCGCGGTAACCGAGATAAAGCGATACGCCGATTCCGACGACGATATAACCCATTTGACTGATGGAGTGGTAGGCGAGCATACGCTTGATGTTCGACTGCTGCAAGGCGAGAAAGACACCGATGGCCATCGTGATGATTCCGAGCCAGATAATCGAAGCACCGACGGCTTCGGTCGTGTTCCAAATCGGATCCATGTATTCGGTGACCGCGTCTTTACTCGGAAAATAATAGCTCGTCGCGACGCGCAAAATACCAAATGCTCCGACTTTGATCATGATTCCCGACAAAAGCGCACTAGCCGGTGTTGGGGCAACCGGGTGAGCCCGGGGTAGCCAGACGTGTACGGGAGCCATCCCGGCCTTGATGCCGAATCCGAGCACGAGCAGTCCCATGATCCAGTATGTGAGTGATCCGAGATCTTTCAATACGTAAATGGCGCTTGCAAATACGAGACTGCCGACGTGGACATAGATCAACAACATCGCGATTAAAATCATGAACCCGCCGATCAGCCCCATGATGATATAGTTGAACCCGGCTTTAAACGAATCCTCTTTTTGTCCGTGGATTACGAGCATGTAGGATGCTACGGTCATGACTTCGAAAAAGAGGAACATCGTCAAAAGGTCTCCTGCCATGATCGCCCCTAGAACGGAAGCGTACGTAATCGCGATAAAGAAGAAAAAGCGCGTACTGTGAAGCTCCCGTTTCATGTACTCATGGGCATAGACCATGACGAGAAACCAGATGATCGCTGTAAGTAATAAAAACGTATATGAAAGCATGTCGACTTTGAAACTCAAACCGAGACCGATCAGTTGATCGAATACGAGCATGGTTCCCCCGGCTCGAGCCATCGGATAGATTAAAAGGATTAAAAGGATCGTTAAAAAGGTCATCAAAATGACGACTCGATCACGAGTCGATCCCGCCTTTTCCCCGAAAAAGAACTGGATGACGCTGCCTAAAAGCGGCGTGAATATGATAAGGACCGGCATCCATGTAAACGTCGAGATACTCGCAAACATCCGATGAATCGCCGCTTGGGATTCGAAGAACGCTACCAGTGAAAACCAGTCTTTCACGATCGCCACGAACAGAAAAAGAAGGACGAACGTGAAAAAGACGAGCGTCGAGGACTGGATCGTGAAACGATCGAGGAAATCATGTTTCTTTTCATAGTATGTGCGATCGGGTGAATTGTTATTCATTGTGACCTCCCGTTTATAAAATGCTTTCGACAGCAGCTTCGATCCAATGCATGATTGCCGCGGGATAGACGCCTAAAAAGAGAATGAAAGCTCCGAGCATGATGATCGGCAAAAGCATCAATCTCGGCACGTGTTCGATCGTGGTAACGCGCATCTTTTCCGGATTGTCTTTCAAAAAAGCAGCGATGATGATCGGAAAATAATAGACGACATTGAGCAGTCCACTAATGACGATGATGACAAGGTAGAAGATCTTGTTCGCATCCAAAACAGCGAGTCCGAGATATAGTTTCGAGATGAACCCGCTCGTCAGCGGCAACCCGATCATACCGAATGCCGCCAGGCTGAAAACCGTCAAGGATACCGGCATGTGATAGGCCAGACCTTCAAAGCCTTTGATGCTTCGATTGTGCTTATAAAAAATCGCGATGCCCACCGAGAGAAAGAGTGCCGCTTTCATGAAAGCATGCGAAATGATATGAAAAAAGGCGGCGGAAAGTCCCGCTGAGGAAAGCAGACCGATTCCCATGACGATATAGCCGATCTGCGCCACCGAGGAATAACCGAGCATGCGCTTGATATCCTTTTGCGCGATGGCGAAAACGGAACCCATGATCATTCCGACACTAGCAAGAATCATGAGAATGAGTGAGATGTTTAGAGCCTGAAGAATCTCGAGACCGAAAACGACAAAGAGCACTTTGACTAATACGAGCACGTAAACCTTGACGACGATTCCCGACAATATGGCACTCGACGTACTCGGAGCACTCGCGTGCGCATCCGGTAACCAGATATGAAAAGGGAAGATCGCCGCTTTGATCCCGAGTCCGACGATCATGAAGGCGATCGCGATGATGATGTTCGGCGTATAGGTTTGCCAGACCAAAGACAGTTCTTGTCCGACGAGCGACATATTCGTATAGCCGGTAATCATATAGAGCAAGGCGACGCCGAACAGATAGGAAAGTGAACCGATCTCATTGAGCATAACATAACGGAAGGCGGACGTATAAGTCTCTTTTTTTCGTTTGATCGATATGATGCTGCACGTTGTGATCGATAGAATTTCGATAAAGACATACGTATTAAACAGGTCGTTCGTATAGAGGATACCAAACATCGAAAAGAGCAGGATGAAAAGGAGCACGTAATACCTGCCATACTCCCGTTCTTCGATGCCTTCGGTCGAATCGCTCGTCGAGTAAAGGTAGATCGGCAACATCAAAGAAACGATGAATGTCGTGAAAAAGGCCGAAAAAGGACTCACCACGAGCTCGATGCCGTAAAAGCGTTCGTGATTTCCGAAAACATAGTGGATGTTTCCGCTCTGATTGACGGAAATTAGAAGAACGATTGAAAACGCGAGGACGACGAGAAGGACGACGAACCCGAGAAAAAGCGTTCGGCCGAAAGAACGCTTGCGGAAAAGCGGAATGGCAAGTGCCATCGAAAGCAATAAAAGCAAGTTGATGACCGGCAGTTGTTCAATCATGGTCATGTTCCTTTTGAATCCGTTGTGCGAGTTCATTTTGATCGATCGTCCCGTACGTCTCATAGATGCGGATAACAAGGCTGAGCGAATAAACCGTAATCGAAACGACGACCACGATTCCCGTCAAAATGAGTACCGACGGCAAGGGATTGATATAGAGGACGTCTTCTGTCCCTTCGACGATCAAGGGCGGTTTTCCGCCGGTGACATTGCCGATGGCGATGAAAAAGAGAAAAACACCGGACCCCATGATGTTCACGCCGATGATGCGCTTGATGAGATTGCTATGTGTGACCACCGTGTGCAGTCCGATCAAAAAGAGCGCGATCCCACCGATGAAATTGATGTTATCGAGTAAGAGTTTCATGCGATTTCCTCCTCGATCAAAATATGAAAGAGCGTAACCATCGTGGATGCGACTTTGATTCCAATACCGATCATGAGTATGGGAATCATGCCAGCGCTCAACAAAGCCCCTGGTTCGCCGATAGGAAATCCCGCTTCGATATTGGTCAAAAAACGTCCGACCGCAACCATGCCGATCAAGCCGACACCAATAAAAAGCAAGATTCCACCGCTTTCGGCGATCTCCGAAACACGATGTGAAAATTTCTTCTTACCCTTTTTCAAACCGAATACGAGCGTATAGAGAATGAGACTCGTTCCGATCATCGCGCCACCGGAAAATCCCCCGCCCGGTGAGACGTGGCCGTAAAGAATAATAAAGATGCCATACACCTGAATGATCGGAACGACCATCCGTGTAATCGTTTTTACAATGATGTCATTCATGTTCTTCATCGTCCTTTTTAGTGGATTTGACGGTACGCAGAACAGAGGCCACGGCGACGATTGACGTGAAAAGCACGATCGTCTCCCCCAGCGTATCGAACCCGCGATAATCCGTTAGAATCGCGGCGATCACATTCGAAGCACCCGTCTCGTTTTGTCCGTGATCGATGAAATATTCGATCTGTTCGTTATAGGATGGCGCATCCGTCGTCGGCTTCGTCGGCATATTCATCACGCTTAGAGCGAGAATAAGAAAAAGCAGGAAAAAAAGTGCGCGTGTGACCTGTTTTTTCATTTTTCATACCTCTCAGTCTTGCTGATAACGGCAAAAAACAAAATCGAAGTCACACCGGCACCGATCGCCGCTTCGGTAAGAGCGACATCCGGCGTTTTCAAAATCAACCATAGGACGGACATCATGAGCGAAAAAGCGGAAAAAATAATGACGGCGCCCAATAGATCCTTCGTCTTCTCGACGGCAATCGCACAAACGATCAAAAAGATCACGATGATGACGTTCAAAGCGATCATAAGTGATCCTCCTTGCCCGGATACATCCGCTCGTATGCGCTTTTCGCGATAAAATGCGCGGCTGTCGGATTCGTCAACCACAAAAAGATGAGTATGACGAAAATATTGAGGGAAATGAAGGTCATACCGCTCCAGATGATCAGACCCAAAAAAATGAGACCGGCGCCCATCGTATCGCATTTCGTCGTTGCGTGCATGCGGGTAAAGACATCGGGCATCCGGATGAGACCGACGACACCGACGAAAAAGAAAAACGTACCAAAAACAAGAAGACTGATGACGATGACGTCAAAAATGATTTCAAGTACAGACATATCAGTCCAACTTCCCTTTCAAAAGGTATTTTGCGAGTCCGATCGTCGCGATAAAACCGATCAAAGCGTAGACAAGCGCGACATTGACATAGGAACCTTGCGCGGTTGCGAGCGCGATCATGACGATGATCGTCGTGACCTTGGTCGTAATCATGTTGATTGCCACAATACGATCGGCTGCGGTAGGTCCGATATAGGCTCGGTAAAGTCCGACGAAAGTCATGAGTGTAATCAAGATGATCGTAACAATCAAAACGTTTTGAACCATCAGTTTCCCTCCTCATAAGCGACGAACGCCCGTTCGATCGCGCTGTTTTCAAGACTCTTGACGTTTTCTTCGATCAGACCATGGACGAGAATGCCATCTTCGTCCATGTCGACGGTCAATGTTCCCGGGGTCAGCGTGATCGAGTTGGCATAGAGGGCCCGATTGATGTCTTTTTTTAGTGGTTGTCTGATCGTGACAAACCCCGGGCTGATCGGCAGTCTCGGGTTCAACACGATTTTGGCGACTTCGATATTCGATTTGACGATACCGAAAATCAGCAAAAAGATCAAAAGGATGAAGGCTTTTACTTTTTTGATTCGGAAGGACGAGAGTTCGTCGTTATGAAATGTCAAATCATAATTATAAAAGACGATCATCAAGGCGACCAGAACACCGGTGACGGTGGTTGAAAGGTCGATCGATGACGTAAGAATATACCAAAAAACCAAAAGAACGATGAACAGATAGATGGCACCCTTTTTTCGTTTCATGGGACATCACGTTCCTTTCATGTTTTGATCGCGAGCATTCATGACTATTATAACACATTTTTTTGCCGGTTCACCTGCCGTTTAGGCGATAAGAATGCATAAAAAAGAATGTCGCGATTGCGACACCTTTTTAGCGGATTATTGCTGCGATGCATCGATCATCAGATCGACAAGATCCTGGGCGAACCCCGTCGGATCATCGATCGAAAAGCCTTCGATCAACAAGGCCTGATGGTAGAGAACATTGGCATAACGACCGATCTTGTCAGGATCCTTTTGATGAATGTCTTTGAGCGCTTGAAAGATGGCGTGTTCCGGGTTGATCTCGAGAATCTTGTCTGCCTTGGGACCGTTTTGATTCGGCATCTGTTTGAGTACTTTCTCCATTTCCAGACTAACGCCCTCACCGGCAACGAGACATACAGGAGATTCCTTCAGGCGAGCCGATAACTTGACGTCTTTAACTTTGTCGCCAAGTGCTTTTTTTATGTCTTCCAGCACGTCTTTGTTCGATTCCGTCTGATCCTCGATCTCCTTTTTCTTCGTTTCATCGATGACATCGGACTCACCTTGCTGGACCGACTTGAAGGGAACGTCCTGATAGTTCTGGATCATATGGATCATAAACTCGTCGACGTCTTCGGTCAATAGAAGAACATCGTAGTTCTTGTCCTTCATGACGTCCATCTGCGGTAGATTTTGGATGCTCTCTTTTGTTTTTCCCGTCGCGTAATAGATCGCTTTTTGCTCTTCGGGTTTCTCATCGATGTATTCCTTGAACGTTATATAGTCATCGTGCTTGATCGTCTTGAACATGATTAAATCCTGCAACTGTTCTTTATTCATGCCGTACTCGTTGTAAATACCGTATTTAAGGGCCGTTTTATACGCCTCATAGAACGTGACGTATTGTTCGCGATCCTTTTCAAGCATCGTCTTGAGTTCGCTCGTGATCTTCTTTTCAACGTGCGATGCGATTTTTTTGAGTTGTCGATTCTGCTGAAGCATTTCCCGCGAAATGTTTAACGAGAGATCCGGCGAATCGACCAATCCCTTGACGAACTTGTAGTGATCGGGAATGAGGTCCTTGTTCTTGTCCTGAATGAACACGCCTTTCGAGTAGAGTTGAAGCCCTTTTTCATAGCGTTCACTGAAAAAATCCAGCGGTGGGCGCTTCGGAATGAAGAGCAACGCCGTATAGGACAAAAGACCGTCGACATGCGTATGAATGACTTTGAGGGGATCGTCGAAATCGGCGAATTGATGCTTGTAAAAGTCATTCATTTCCGAGTCCTTGATCTCTTGTTTCGGCCTCTTCCAGATCGGGATCATCTGATTGAGCGTGTGATCGACCTCAACCTGCTTTTCATCCTTTGTCTCGGTTTCCTTCATGCGGATCGGATAACGGACGTAATCACTGTACTTCTTGACCAGTGAACGGAGCGTGTACGTCTTGAGATATGTTTTAAAATCCTGTTCGGTTTCCTCGTCATCGTCTTTTAGATAAAGGGTAATCGTCGTTCCGACCTCGTCTCGGTCGATCGGCGCGATCGTATAGCTCGCTTCACCCTTCGAGGACCACCTGTAACCCGTATCCGAAAAGGGGGAACGCGTTTCCAAAACGACCTTTTTCGAAACCATGAATGCACTATAGAATCCGACTCCGAACTGTCCGATGATATCGACATCCTCTTCGACCTTTTCGAGGAAAGCTTTCGAACCGCTTTGCGCGATCATGCCGAGATTGTTGATCAACTCTTCTTCCGTGAAACCGATCCCGTTGTCTTTAATCGTTAGTGTCCGCTTTTCCTCATCGGGAATTAAGCGAATTTCATACGTATCCGCGCTGACGCGTTCATCGGTTAAAGACAGAAAGTGTCTCTTGTCAATGGCATCGCTCGCATTCGAAATGAGCTCTCTTAAAAAGATTTCCTGTTGCGTATAGACCGAATGCGTCATCAGATGCAAGAGTTTTTTCGATTCGGTCTTGAATGTTCTTGTCTTAGCCATGCTATCGCCTCCAATAATGATTTTAGTGAAATATTTGCCGAATGTCAAGGATTACGAGTCGGTTGCAGTTGGATCTTTTTCCTCCTCTTTTTCGGCTGATATTTCTTTGATATAGCGGAACGTCGCCTTGATCGTCCCCGCGAGCGGAACGGCCAGTAGCACACCGACGATCCCGAACAATCCGCCGAAAAAGATCAAACTCGATAGAACCGCCAACGGGTGGATCTTGACGTTCATGCCCATGATCTTCGGTTGCACGATACTCGCTTCGAGAACTTGTTCGATGAGCGCAGCGATCAAAACGGCGATGAGCGCGATCAGATAGACGCTCATCCGTTCGGTGTCACTACCGGATTCGAGGTGTCTCGTAATGAGAAAGACGACTGGAGCGGCAAGCCCCAACCACGGCCCGAGATAGGGAATGATGGAAAAAAGCCCGAGAGCGATACTAAAAAGAAGGGCGTGAAGAAGATTGAATCCCGGTACGAAAAAGGAGATCACGGAAAACGCCACGGTAAAATAGATCGCAATAAGAAGCATCATAATGCCTTGAGCGCGAAAGTAATCATGGATCACACGGTCACTTCTCTTTCCGAGTTCGACGACGTGAATGCGCACGTTCTTTGGCGTTAGATCGGCGAGGTTTTGAAAGATGACCTCTTTCTCCTTGATCAGATAATAAAGGAAGACAGGCGTCAAGGCGATCGTGAACAGGACGCTTATCAGGTTCGAAGATAGGGCGATGAGAAAAGCGAAGCTGCTGGCAAAAAACTCAAAGAGCTTGGTAAGCGAAAAACCATTCGATGTCAAACTCTCGAAAATGCCGCTAATATCCGTATCGACCATGTTTTGAATTTCGTTGTAAAACGCCATGATCATCGCTTCGAGCTCCCCTTGGTCGATGACGAGCATCAGACTGCGAAAGATATCACCGATCTGGGAGACGATGAAACCGACGGCAATCACCAATATGAAGAGAATGAAAAGGATGCCGAAAAAAATCGCGACTACGGTACTGACCATGGACGATAACTTGAACTTTCTTTCGATCCACGAGGCCAAAGGACCGATAATGAAACTCAGGAAAAAAGCGATTGCGAAAGGAATCAAAACAGCCGAAATCGCGCCTAAAAGTCGACTCAATACGTTCGCTGAGAAGAGCTGCAAATAATAAAGTCCCAAAACAGAAACCGTCAAGATCGAGACAAAAAGCAGATACTTGACCATGTTTTCCTTAGAAAATCGTTTTTTGATCATGATGAGTCCTCGCTTCCATAAGTATCGATGCTTCCATTATAACGTAAAGAGTCGAAAGTGAACAGTCATAAATATCAATCGTTCCATTAAGAATGACATCTTTCTAAATAAATATAACGTTTTCATCGCTTTCTTTTGTTCTTTTCTTCTAGAAAACGCTGAAGAACAGGGTATTTTTTGTTATAATGAAAGTAACTTAAACGAACGGAAGGAGTCACAGACCATGATTCCAAATCAAGGACTGAACGACACGCAAGTGTCGTTGCTTTATCGTGCGATTTCAGAACACAAGGGTAAACCCGGACCTCTCATGCCAACGCTTCAGGATGCGCAGAAGATCTTCGGTTGTATTCCGTTGAACGTACAAAAGATCATCGCGAAAGAACTCAATGAGAGCGTCGCCAAGATCAACGGTGTCGTGACGTTTTACAGTCAGTTCTCACTGACCCCGAAAGGCAAGAACACGATCAGCGTGTGTCTCGGAACTGCGTGTTATGTCAAGGGTGCGCAAGGTCTTCTCGATGCTTTTGAAGACGAACTCGGTATCAAAAACGGGGAAACGACGAAGGATGGCGAATATACGCTCGAAGCGACACGCTGTATCGGAGCGTGCGGTCTGGCACCTGTTTTCTGTATCAACGAAACGGTTTGTGGGCGTGCGAACGTCCAAAAGGCAAAGTCAACGCTACGTTATGTCAAAGAACATGACGTCGTCGAGTAAGGAGGCTGACGATGCATTCAAAACGAGAACTCGAAGCGATTCGTGAACATAGACGCGCTTATCTCAAAACACGAACGCGTATTCAAGTCGGTATGGGCACATGCGGAATCGCCGCCGGTGCCGATCGCATTCATGCATATTTGCAAGAGGCGATGGAAAAAGAAAAAATCGAAGGCGTCGATCTCATTCAAGTGGGTTGTATCGGCGAATGTGCTTTCGAACCGCTCGTCGAAATCCTAGAAACGAACGGGGATCGAACGCTTTATATCAACGTGACCAAACAACGAGCCGAAGAAATTTTGAAAGAGCATGTCATAGGCGGACAAAAGATCGACAAATACCGCCTGTGCTATGCGAAAAAGTAGGTGATATCATGTTCCACGAAAGAGATCTGATTCTCTATCACAACATCGATCTCGATCCAAATAAGGTTGAACGAACCTATCAACTGATCGAGACGCATATCCAAAGCCACGGACTCGAGGAAACCTTGCGTCTTTCCGTCATCCCGTCTTCTCGCATCGAGCGCGAACGACTGATGCTCGTTATTTTTCCTGATGCTGCGCTCTATGAACTGATCGAAGACGAGGATATCGAACACATTTTCGCTGCACATATCCTGCGAAACGAATCGTATGACAAGCGTCTGGTCGAAGACCATGAGCGCTATTTCAACGATACGCTTCTCAAGCCTTATGCCCGCTTTTTGAAACAGAAACGCATCGCTCTACGCAATTGTGGAAACATCGATTTCAATGATATCGAGGACTATATTGCGCACGATGGATACTTTGGACTCGCCAAGGCCATTTTCGAGATGACACCGATCGAAGCGATCGATCTCGTGCGTCAGTCCGGTTTGCGTGGTCGCGGTGGTGGCGGTTTTTCGACCGGCCAGAAATGGGCATTCGCCTATGAAAATGACGCTTCAGAAAAATTTGTCGTATGCAATGCGGACGAAGGCGATCCGGGAGCATTCATGGATCGGGCCATTCTTGAAGGCGACCCGCACTCCGTTTTGGAAGCGATGGCGATCTGCGGATATGCCATCGGATCGTCCCAAGGCTATATCTACATTCGGGCCGAGTATCCGACCGCCGTCAAACGGTTGAACCATGCGATCCAGGAAGCACGGGAAAAGAACCTGCTCGGTCAAAACATACTCGGAACCGACTTTGATTTCGACATCGAACTCAGGCTCGGATCCGGTGCGTTCGTATGTGGTGAGGAGACCGCTTTGATTCAATCGATTGAAGGCTATCGCGGCATGCCGAAACTTAAACCTCCCTATCCCGCTGCTTCCGGTCTTTGGGGAAAACCGACGAACGTCAACAATGTCGAAACGTTCGCCAACATTCCCGTCATATTCACCAAGGGTGCAGCGTGGTTCAAATCGATCGGAACAGAGGCCTCGAGTGGAACAAAAGTGTTCGCGCTCGGGGGAAAGATCAAGAACACCGGTCTGATCGAAGTTCCGATGGGAACGACACTGCGTGAGGTCATCGAAGACATCGGCGGTGGCATCCCCAATCGAAAGAAATTCAAAGCCGTCCAGACCGGTGGCCCTTCCGGTGGGTGCATCACGATCAAGGATATCGATACCGGCATCGATTTTGACCGTTTGACCGCACTCGGTTCGATGATGGGATCCGGCGGCATGATCATCATGGATGAAGACAACTGCATGGTCGATGTCGCGCGCTTCTATCTCGAGTTCACCGTTGAAGAGTCGTGCGGCAAGTGCACGCCTTGTCGCGAAGGAACGAAGCGGATGCTTGACATCATGGACCGAATCTGTCAAGGCCAAGGAAAACTCGAGGATCTCGACACGCTCGAAGAACTCGGCAACATGATCAAAGAGACCTCGCTTTGCGGTCTCGGACAAACGGCACCAAACCCCGTTCTATCGACCCTCAAACATTTTCGTAACGAATACGTCGCACACGTCATCGATAAAGAGTGTCCAGCTGGCGTATGTCGGGAACTCACGAACTTCTATATTCACGATAACTGTATCGGTTGTACGAAATGCGCGACCAACTGTCCGGTCGGAGCGATCAAAGGGTGGCCGAGAAACGTACATGAGCTCGACCTCGAGCTTTGCATCCGCTGTGGTGCCTGCAAACAGATGTGCCCGGTTGGAGCGATTACAACATCGAAAATCAACAGGACGGAGGCGAACTAAATGGCAAAAACGATCAATATCTACATCAACGACAAGAGCTATGCTGTTCCCGAAGACGACACGATTTTAAAAGCGTGCGAAAGACATGACATATTCGTACCCAGGCTTTGCTATCTCGAAGGAATTCACGAAGAAGGAAACTGTCGTCTTTGTTCCGTTGAAGTCGACGGAGCGAAAAATCTGAAACCCGCCTGTCGGACCAAGGTCTATGAGGATATGCGGATCATCACTGAAAACCAAAGCATCTACAACGACGTTACGATGAATCTCGAATTGCTCGCTTCCAACCATCACTTTGAGTGTTTCAAGTGTTCGCGCGAAAATGACTGCGAATTTCTTGAACTCTTACGGAAATATTCGATTGGCAATGAATTCAGCGATCTCTATGGATTCGAACTCAAGGAAAGCCACCTCAACATGTCATCGGATGCCATGGTCATCGATTCGAGCAAGTGTATTCTTTGCGGGCGTTGCGTCTCTGCTTGTCAAAAATACACGGGAATCGGCGTGCTCGATTTCAATCAACGTGGTGCCGTGACCTACGTCGGTCCCGCTCAGTTTCATGAGCTCGAAGACTCAGGCTGTATCTATTGTGGCAAGTGCATCCAGTCGTGCCCGACGGGTGCGCTACGCGAAAAAGACGATATCAAACGATTCGAACGCGCCCTGAGAAACCCCGATAAGACGGTCATCGTCCAAGTCGCTCCGGCCGTACGTGCGGCACTCGGAGAGGAATTCGGTTATCCGCCGGGAACGAATGTCGAAGGCAAGATGTTCGCCGCACTCTATGAACTCGGTGTCCAGGAAATCATGGATACGAACTTCACGGCCGATTTAACGATCATGGAGGAGTCCAAGGAATTCTTGCATCGGCTTGAACATGGGTTGCCGCTTCCGATGTTCACCTCGTGTTCGCCGGGTTGGATCAACTACCTCGAACAATACGCGCCTGCCTATATCAAGCATGTCTCGACGTGCAAGTCCCCCCAACAGATGGCGGGTGCCCTGATCAAAACGTATTACGCCGAAAAACTCGCTTTGTCGGCGAAAGACGTCGTTTCCGTATCGATCATGCCCTGTATCGCCAAAAAAGCGGAAGCGATGCGTCCGGGCATGGGACGAGACGGATACCAGGATGTCGACATCGTTCTTACGACGCGGGAGCTCGGTCGCCTGATTCGCAGACACGGAATCGATTTCAAGAATCTGCGTCCGATGGAACCGTTCGGCGACCTTGCCCAGTATACGGGTGCCGCGGCAATCTTCGGAGCTACCGGTGGCGTCATGGAAGCAGCTCTTAGAACGCTTTCGGAAAAACTGACCGGTAAAAGCGCTCCTTTGGAGTTCATGGATGTCCGCGGACAACAAGGCATCAAGGAAGCGAGCTATGATCTCGCCGGACAAACCGTCAACGTCGCCGTCGTTCATGGCGCACATTCAATCGGTGAATTCATGAAAAGACTCGAAGAACAGGACAAGACCTATCATTTCGTCGAATTTATGGGTTGCCTCGGTGGTTGTATCAACGGCGGCGGTCAACCGATCGTCAAGGCGAAAGACGCCGTGAACGTCGACATCATCAAGGAACGCTCGAAAGTTCTCTATCAGATGGATCGCACGTCCGTCATTCGCAAGTCGCACATGAACCCGGCGATCAACCGTCTCTACGACGAATACCTGAATGACCTTGAACACGAGTATCTCCACGACCTGCTTCATACCGCATATCACGCGAAAGAACCGTACAGTCTATGACGCGATTGTCACTGTTATTTGTCGTTTTGTGTCTGTCTTTTCTGCTCATCGCCTGTGAGGAAGATGATTTGGAAATACGTGTTCTCGTACCTTACGGAAGCCCCCAGCTTTCTTTGTTGTACGTTCAAGACGATCTGCGATACGACGTCGATGTCGTCCACGGTCCCGACGCACTGCTTTCCGCCTTCAGTTCTAAGTCGCACGATGTCATTGTCGCTCCGATCAGTCTGGGTGCGAGAATCGGTCTTGAAAACGACGCCTATCCTCTGCTGGCGATCATCACATGGGGCAATCTCTACCTGGCGACGACGGATACTTCGGTTCAGACACTTGATGATTTGACGGGACGAAGTCTGATTCTCTTTGGTCAACAGCAGGTACCCGACCTGGTGACGCGTCACATACTCGATCAAAACGGTATCGAATCCGATGTGGCCTACGTCGATTCGGCTGTGACGGCGAGTCAGATGATGATGCTCGACGAAGCGCGTGCCGCTTTGGTCGCGGAACCGATGCTCTCGGTTCTCAGAAGCCAGAAAAAGGACCTGGTCACCATCGATCTGCAGGAACACTACCAGGAAATCACGGAACACGATTACCCGCAAGCCGGTGTTTTTATTGCGAGAGATCTTGATCGGGACACGGTCTCCAATCTCGAACGTGACCTCATGCAATCGATTAGATCCGTCAATGAAAAACCTTTGGAAAGCGCTCTTCTGGGCGTAAATCTCGGTTTCGATGTCGACTCGGACACACTTGCGCATGCCATACCGGGCTCCAACATCTCATACGTTTCAGCCCGTGATTCGAAACGTGCGATCGAGCGGTTTCTAGACATATTCCCGGTATCACCCGATGAGAAACCGGACGATGCGTTTTACTACGAGTAGGTGATCCGATGAAACGCAAGGCCATGGCCCTGAGTTCGATCTTCACGATTTTCATACTCTTTTTGATCGTCGAGCGGCTCATTGCCGAACCGCTCGTTTTTCCTTCACTTGACCGGATCCTGCAGGCAACGTTTCGTATCGTGAGCGAAAAGGACTCGTTCTATGCGATCGGATACTCGCTCGCAAGACTTCTAATCGTCGTCTTTGCGAGCGGAATCAGTGCCATCATTCTCGGATATCTTTCCAGTCAGTACGACTGGCTCGAATACTATCTCTCACCTTTCGTCACGATTTTGCGGACGATCCCGGTGCTATCCGTGATCGTCGTCATTCTGATTATCTTCGGGTTCCGACTCGCCCCTCACATCATTACGTTTCTCATGATTTTCCCGCTTTTCTTCCAAGGAACGCTCGATGGGATCAAGGCGATCGACCATACGTATCTCGACATCTACCACCTCGATCAGCAAGGAGTGATCAGCGGGATCCGTTACGTCTTTTTTCCTCTTACGAAAGATCGACTTCTCACGACATTCCTGCAATCCGCCGGTCTCGGCATCAAAGTGCTCGTCATGGCCGAATATCTCGCCCAGACACCGAAATCGATCGGAAGTGCCATCTATCTCGCCCGCATCAACTTCCGATATGACGAGGTTTTCGCTTATACGATCATTCTGATCCTGATCGCGATTTCGCTTGAATCCTTCATTCGCAGGTATCAAAGACGTAAATGAACTGAAAAAAAAGAGCTCACCTGCACTTGTTTCATGATAAAATGGTACTAATACGGAGGTCGATTATCATGCAAACTGTCTTTTCCAAGATCATCGCTCGGGAAGTCCCCGCGCACATCGTTTATGAGGATGATGACGTCATCGCTTTTCTCGACATCATCCAAGCGACCAAAGGCCATACGCTCGTCTGTCTCAAAGAGCCCTTTGTCGACATGATGGAAACGCCGGATGAAAAGGCGGCACGCCTTTTCAAAGTGGTCAACCGTCTCACCAAGGCCGTCGATCAGGCGTTCAAACCGGAAGGCATAACCGTCATCAGCAATAACCGTGCCGGTGCCGGTCAGACCGTGTTTCACGTACACATTCACATCATCCCGCGCTACGAAACGGACGGCGTGACGATCAAAGTGAAAAACCACGTACACGAAACGGGCCCCGATGCCTATCACAAGCGGGCCGAAGCAATCAGAAAGGCTCTATGAAAAAGGAAGCGGACGATTGGCTCGTCCACTTCCTTTTTTTTCGTTCAAATGTTCAAATAGGGCGATAGGACTTCTTCGGCTTCATTGAACAGACCGGTAAGCTCCGTCAGGTGTTCCGCCCGCATACGCAAGAGCCCATGGATGGATTCGAGATGCGAGATGATTTCATCCTGATCATCGGTTTCGCGAATCGCGAGTACCAAAGCCCAGGGTGTGCCATAGGTGCGCTTGAGAATATTGGCGTGAGTTCGGCCTTCCCTGCGCAACATTCCCAACGTCTCCAAATCGGTTTCTTCGAGTTCAAGTCCCTCTTCCCGAAACGATCTGCCCGTTTCCCGCAGGGAATCATAGGATTCCTTGAGCAGACGTTTCTGTTCGACGAGCGCCTGATGTTCGTCTCTGATCAAGCCGATCAGTTCCGCATAGGGCCCATCCTCCAAATTCGGTTCCTCACTCAACAACAGCGTCTCACTCGTATCCTGATCGATGGTTTCGCTGAAACCGTCCATGAACATCAGGAACTCGTCCTCCTGTTTTTCGATACAGCCGATCAAGGCCAATGAAGCGATGCCGACCAATAGGACCAATAGTGTTTTTTTCATGTGTCTTCCACTCCTTTCATGCCTCAAGGATAGCACGAGCATCCATCGATTGCGACAGGAAAAGGGGTAAGTTGCGAGTAACGCTCGATAAGATGCAATACGCGCTGTCATTGCTTTCGATTCGTTCGTCGCGTTTCCATGAGTCGGCGGATGCGATCGACCGCATCCGGGATATCCTTGATGTGTCTGATCACATGGGTTTTTTCCTGTGTCTCGATTTTGATGTCCGAGTAGACCAGAAAAGGTTTCGCCCAGATGTTGACGCTTTTGGAAATCACTTCGATGCTTTCCAAGGGAATCCCGTCGGTCTTTCTTCGTTTTCGGACGACCAAAAAATCTTCTTCACGTACGATCAGGATTTTAGGCAAAGAGATCATGTAGAACAGATTTGCGAGTAATATCACGATCAAGGCCGCGAGAACGACCATGAACAGCCTCAGTTCGCTTGCAATCGGCGTATCGGTTCCGAGGTCATACCGATAGACCATCAACAGGATTATCGAAAGGATGACCACGATGATCATGTGTACGATGATTTCCTTGATGGATTTGGTTGCGATGACGTCTTTCATGTCCGACACCTCCAAACACGAAAATGATATAAAAAAACACCGTGTTCAAGATAAGTGTTGATACGGTTTGAATATATCAACCGGGAATGGTCGGTTGTAAATATCGTTGATCGTGATTGATACGTGATTGGAAACCGAGTATTTGAGCGTATGCCCTGCATGTGTGTTGGATTCCATCTGATATGCGAGGTATTTCATGAACCTGAACCACGCCAGATACCCGTCCAAGTGCTTTGTTGAAACGCCTCTAAACCTCCGCATCCATGTCTTTAACTCGCTGTGATAGTTGTTGACCACACCGAGACTATACCCATCAATCGTTCGCTTTCCCGGAGGAATCTGAGCGACCGAACACTCGAGTTGTTTGCAAGTCTCGACATATGCGGCCTTACTGTCGGTCGTGACGTGACTGTTTGGTTCCACGCGTTGATTGCACGCACGCCATATTTCTTTTTTCGTAGGATGTCCCTGTCCGATTACTTTCGATAGGATCCGATCGTTTTCATCGATCGCGACGAGCACGCATACCTGTTCATTGCTAATCCCTCGATACATCGATGGCGCACCACCCTTTTTCGCTTTTCTCGGCATACGCTTATGCTTCCAAGATCCCTTCATGTTGAGTAGAAAGTACGTCTCATCCATTTCGATTTCACCGGATAAGAGATCGTCTTCCTGATAATCCTTGATGGCTTCGATGACTTTATGGCGCCACGCAAAGGCTGTTGTCGTTGATATGTCTAGTTCCTTGGCGATCTTCCTCAAAGAAAGACCATAGAGCATTAACCGGATGTATTGTTCCCACTGTTTGTAGGTTTTCTTGGTACGTCTGACAATCGAACGATCCGTATCGGACAACGTACGTCCTGTTGTTTTGTCCAAATACCTTTGCCTGCCTCGATGTGTGCGTCCGTGTTTGACGACATTCTTATTGAGTTTTCTTTCTCTGAAGATAATCCGATGTAGGGCATCCGCCGCCTGATTGATCACGTTTTCGTCCAAGTTCATCCGATTCAAGAGAGCGTTATAATCATCTGCACATAGGGATTGAATCAATCGATTGATTTCTTGAATTTGGGGGTTATTGTTCATGTTTGGGGCTCCTATGAAAAATTGATGCCCTTAAGCAACCAGCTTGAAGGACCCATTCTTATCACCAAACAAGAAATAGAGGTCAAGCTGGTTGTCTAAAGACATCAACTTAAAAAGGATCCATATCCTGTATTTCTTGTTTGGTAACATCATTTTACCAAACATGAGCGCCTAGTTCAACGCTTTTCGTTTCAAATCAACACTTATCTTGAACACAGTGTAAAAAAATAAGAACGTACATCATAGCACGTTCTTCACTCATCCATAAAAAACATACCAGGCGAACCTAAAAAAGCGAAGGTGGCATGTTTTTATGCTTGATCTCAGACATAAATGACTATTTTTCTTGGTTTTATCTTTTTTCGTATTGCCTTCCCTTGAGCGAGTCAAGAAGATACTTCAAGAATTGATATCGGGAAAAGAAGATCGCTGCAGCCTTTATGGGATCGAATGCAGTGTCCTATCAGTAAAAAGAAGGCTTTATGACATGCTTTTCATGCGCGACATAGGTAACGAAGAAAGGGATCGCAGTGAGAGTTGCTAAAAGGAGAAATCTCTTGATGCTCCTCGAATCTCGTTCGTATCCTTCATCTTTACGGTCTTATGGATATCTTGGTGGAAATATGATACTAATTATTGACGGGGGTTAATCATGCGGGAATAATCTTCCTCATCGGCTGAATATTGCACTTTGTTCGATCGAGCAGGATCGCAACACTAGGATACACATTGATTTCCGATCTCCGAGTGCATTGCACCCTCACCGAATAATTTACCAATAGTGTCCATTTCCCACGTCATTTTGACTGGTTTCTCGGCAATATCGCATATCTTTTTAACATTTTGTTATATGATCGTTTTATGATGTGGCATTAAATGATATGGTGCATGTATGTCAACAACGTTAAGGAGGGAAGTTTTATGTTCGTTTTCATTCGCAACATATCAATCAAGGGAATCAAAAGCATCAACAATAAGATCGAGTTGATCTTTTCGAAAAAGGAAATCAAAGACTACTCGGAACTAAGAGATTACAACATCAAAGCAATCTATGGCCCGAACGGTAGTGGTAAAACGGCAATCGTTCACGCATTCCAGCTGATCA
>CAYUIK010000021.1:0-16380 GCA_964444805.1 uncultured Acholeplasmataceae bacterium
AAAGACAACTTCATCAACCCCTGCAAACCGGTCGAGGTCGCGCCACTTCTTTTCACGTCGTCTTCCATCCGAACGCACCAGGTCACGTTCACGTTCGAACACGTCTATCCGCTCAAGTCCGTCCTTTGGACGCACGTGGAGGAAGACGGGGTACACAAGGTCGAAAACGTCTCTGTCGACATCTCCTTGAACGGCCTGCGTTATCAGCGCCTCAAGGAAGATTACGCGCTCCAAGAAGATGAACCGGAAATCGATCTGTCCGTCACGGCCAAATCGATTCGTTTCGTTTTTGAAGCGAATGAGAACACCTACGGCATCCAGCACCTCCGTTTCACCTTGGACGAAGGATTCATCATCAAAGAGGACCTGGCCTTCACGAATGCTTTTGACCGGACATCCGGATGGACCGGTGCCGACGGCATCTTCAGCTACAATCTCTCCTTTGAGAGAAGAACCATCGGCTCTTTGGGTAAGACCGCCTTCGTTTTCAGCGACACGATCATCGGCGAGGTTTCCCCGGAAACGAACCGACGGTCCTTCTGGTCGATCATCAACAATTCCCTCGGTTACTATGATCCGAATGCGCCTTTCGAAGACGCCTTCGACTTCGATTACGCCATGGAAAGCGGCAGACCGAATGCTCTCTTCGTTCCCGATGTCTATCTCGGCAAGCGCGCTCGCCATCTTCTGGATGGCGACGGGTTATCCCTAAGTCATGAGAAAAACGGTTTGTTGACAAACGACGGCGACGGTACGATGTGGCGTTCGGATCTTCTTGAAAACGAACTTTTGATCGATCTTCATAGTCCGGAGATCATCGAAAAGATCTTTCTTTGGAACGACAACGACACGCCGTCTTACGGCATCAAGTCGTTCTCCCTTCATACATCCATGGATATGGAATCATGGTTTTCATTCGGAACTTACGAACTCGCCCTGGCCTCGGGAAACGATTTGGAACCCTACACCATGGAAATCGACCTTGAAGGAGTCCATGCCAGATACGTGAAAATTACGATCGAATCCGGTCATGATGACGATATGGTCGGCCTCGGCAAGATCATGATCCTGGGCGAGGATGACCGCCATCTCTTCGGCTCGATCACCGCGACTCATGAGATTGAAACACCGACCAACCATGAAAAGACCGCGC
Organism: uncultured Acholeplasmataceae bacterium; assembly: GCA_964444805.1. Lineage (GTDB taxonomy): Bacteria > Bacillota_I > Bacilli_A > Acholeplasmatales > Acholeplasmataceae > RECG01. The sequence goes on from CAYUIK010000021.1 coordinate 1,154, forward strand.
GACTCTGGCTTCAGGACGGTATCGTTATCGAAGACACTTTTTATAACTTCCCCTTACTCGTCAAGGATGCCCCGGGCATTTTCCAAGTCCATGGCGTCGCCATGATGCGGATGCCGATCGAAAACGAACGGCTCGTCCCCGCCGAAACCACCTATTTGAACACACCCCTGCAAGTCTCGACCAGAGATGGCGGGATCATCTATTTCGGTGCCGGTATCCTCGACAACCGGGATATCGACGGCTATCTCTACATCTACGGCTACAAGGACCTAGACGGAAGACACCTGGTCGTCGGCCGGTTTCTGCCCGAAGACATCAGAAGTTTCAACCGCTGGCGTTTCTATGACGGTCAAAACTGGAGCGAACACATCGAAGAGGCAAGTCCTCTTAAAGAAGGCGTCTCCCCCGAACTCTCGGTCACATACATCAATGAAGGAAGACATGCCGGCACGTACATGCTCGTCGTCATGGAAGACTCGGTTTCCGGGAAAGTCTCCTACACGACCGGTGACACGCCCTTCGGACCTTTTGGTGATTTCATCAACATCTACCAAACGAGCGAACACGCCGATCTGAAAGACGCCTTCACCTACAACGCCAAGATGCATCCGAACCTGTCTTCAGAAGACAACTACCTCATCTCCTACAACGTCAACAGCTTCAGTTTCAGTGCGCTCGGTGACGCCAGGATTTACCGACCGCGCTTCATACGCATGATCGCAGTCAAAGAAAAGGAGTAACCCATGAAAAAAGGACAGACCATCAAAACCGTGACGCTTCATCCCGGTTCTCACGTCATCCGACTCGACCGGATCTATCCCTTGAAACCGATCGCTTCACCCCACTTGCAAAGCGTCTCCTACTGGATCGATGACGCCAAACAGAACTCGACCTACGCCAACAGGCTCGAGATCGAGATGAAAGAAAAGGATACGATCGACATCACGACAAGCGAGGGCTACCTCGCCGCGATCGATTCGAATCTTTCCAATCGTTTCCTCTTCGATCGGGGTTGGAGCGGAGGTGACGGCATTTTCACGTTCAACCTGACCGACGGCAAGGACGGCTTCGACCAAAACGAACCGAAAACGACGCTCTTCGTCTTTGGCGACACCTTTGTCGGCACGTCCGACCCAGAAACGAAGAGGCGCTTGCAGCCCCACCTGATGCCGAACAACAGCTTGGCATACATGGACAAAAAGGGCGATCTTTCCTTCAAACTGAACTGGCGGAAAAACGGATCGATCGGCAATTTCTTCAATCTCGATCCCGTCCTCGACCGGGAAGGAACGATTCCTGCAAACCTCGTCACCTACGACCGGAAAGAAAAGAATCCGGGTTGGCTTTCCGGCTATGACCCCGAATCGATCGAACTCGTCTTCGACCTCTTCAAGACGCGCGCAATCACCCACATCACATTCCAGAACTACTATAACGATGAACTGAATGACCTCAACAAACGCGGGATCAAAACCTTCAAACTCTTCGCTTCCGACGACCACGCGTCCTGGGATGAGATCGGGCAGTACGCCCTCGAAAAAAGCAGACACAAGGGCGACGAACAGACGATCGAAGTCGAGATGACTTCTCGCTATGTCAAACTCGTCATCGACCCGAGAACAAAAATCGGAAACCATAACGACGAGATGTTCGACGAAGGCCTTTTCGGTCTCGACCGCATATCCTTTCACAACAAAAAACAGCGCTATCGTGACGTCTTCGCCGCGACCGACACGACGTTGCTCGAAAAACGGATGCATTCCTGGATCTGGCTCCAGGACGGCGTTGTCATCGGGAAGAACCTCTATTTCATTCCGATCGTCATCACCGGTGACTCCACCCAACCGGAAGGCTTGCAGTTCAAAGTGCTGGGGGCCGCGCTCTTCAAGGTTCCGATCGAGAACGAGCACATCCTACCCGAACGCACAACCCAGAAAAAAGCTCCCCTCCTGATCGAAGATGAAACGTCGAACACCCTTTTCGGTTGTGCGATCATGAACAACTCCCAAGAAAAAGACTTTGATGGCTACGTCTACATCTATGGCTACAAGACGACGATGGGACTCAGAGAGCTTTTAGTCGCTCGCGTCGAACCCGAAAACTTCGAATCATTTGACGACTGGCGCTTCTATGATGGCGCAACGTGGTCAAGCGATCTTTTGGATGCCGCGCCGATCCTCTCTCATGTTTCGCCGGAAATGAGCGTATCCAGAATCAAATCGGGAACCTATAAGGACCTCTATCTCGCCGTCTTCACCTATGACACGGACACGCGATACGTCGCTTTCTCCCACGCAGAAAACCCGTGGGGTCCCTTTCAACCGCCCCAGAAGATCTATCGGACCCCCGAACAGGACATCTTCAAATCCACGACCTACACCTACAACGCCAAAGCTCACCCGCACCTTTCAAAAAGCGAAGAGATCCTCGTCAGCTACAACACCAACACCTACAGTTATGCCCACAACATGTCGGATTACCGCATCTATCGACCTCGTTTCATAAGACTGATCGATACCGGTAAAAAATAAATTCTGGAGATCAAGATGACCGAAACAACGCGCGCACCCGGACTGACCCGCAAACAGAAAAACAAAATCAAAGGGCTCATCCTGCATATCGTCCTCATCCTCGCTTCCATCGGATTTACCTTCCCCTTTTTATGGATGCTCTTTACTGCGCTTAAAACGCCGGCCGAACTTCTGAAAGGAACAGCGGCCTTTCTTCCCGCCGATCCCCAATGGGAAAACTTCAAGACCGCCGTTACGGTCATCCCTTTTCTGATGTATCTCAAGAACTCACTGATCATCGTCATACTCGTCATGCTGGGAACGCTCTTTTCGGCGACGACGGCGGCTTACGCCTTCGCCAAGCTCGAATGGAAAGGACGAGACAAGTGGTTCGTCGTCATGCTCGCGACCTTGATGATCCCGCTTCAAGTCATCCTCATTCCGACTTATATCATGTACGCCAAGATCGGTTGGCTCGGTACGAGGCTGCCCTTGATCATCCCCGCCTTCTTTGGTGGTGGCGCGGCCTTCTACATCTTTATGCTCAGACAGTTTTTCAAAGGCATCCCGAAAGAACTGTCGGAGAGCGCCATCATCGATGGCGCCACGCACCTGCAGATCTTCGTCAAGATCATGTTGCCGCTATGTAAGCCGGCCTTAATTACCGTCATGCTCTTTACGTTCATGGCGACCTGGAACGACTATTTCGGGCCTTTGATCTTCCTTAGCAACCCCGACCATTGGACGCTCGCGCTGGGCCTCAGAGCCTTTCAGCTCCAGTATGGTGGTCGCTTCGACTTGATGATGGCGGCGGCGCTTCTGATCATGTTACCGACGCTTGTGATCTTCTTTTTCGCACAAAAATCCTTTATTGAAGGCATAACCTTCACAGGAATCAAAGGATAGGAGGAAACGCTAATGAAAAAGTTCTTTGTTTTACTGGTCATCCTGTTTCTCAGTTTATCCGTCGCCGCTTGTCGGAAGGACGATGAAGCGGGAGATCGGATCACCATCCAGTACTGGCACATGAATCCGGTGGGCAGTCCCGGATTCTCCGAAACGCGCGCCATCATCAACGCCTTCAACGAAAGGCAGGACGATTACTTCGTCCGCGGAACCGGCTTCTCGTTCTGGGACTACTGGGACAAGATCAACATCGCCGTGTCATCGTCGACCGCTCCCGACATCGGCTTTTCCACGATCGATGACGTTGTCGCCCGGGCTGAAAACGGCGTTCTCTACAACATCTCGGATCTGATCGAATCGGATACGTCCGAAAACAACATCGACCTATCCGAATTCCGGCAGAGCCAGCTCGACTTCGCGACCTACGAGGGTGACCTGTGGGCGATGCCCTTCTCGGCCACGACGCGAGCTCTCTTCTACAACTTGGACATGTTCGCGGATGAAGGGCTGACAGAAGCCGACGTCCCGACGACCTGGAGCGAACTCCATGAAACGGCCAAAAAATTCGACGTCGTCGAAGGCGGACAGATCCAACGGATCGGCTTCGATCCGACCTACGGGAACGCCACCTACCACGGATGGCTCTGGCAAAAAGGACTCGATTTCTTCGACGAAGACCTGAATCCGACCTTGAACACCCAGGAACACGTCGACGTGCTCGAATGGATCATCGACTTCAATGATGACTTCACCCGTTCCCAGCTCACCGCCTTCGGTGAAGCCAACCAGATGCTCGGCATCAACGCGTTCGCGGCCGAACGCGTCGCCATGATCGTCGATACCGACGGACTCTATCAGGCCATCATTCAAGCGGGTGCGACGTTTAATTACGGTGTCGCCCCGATCCCCGTACCCGACGAAGACGGTTTGCGCGTCAGCTGGGGTTCCGGATTCTCGCTCGAAATGTATGACAACAACAAAGACGATGAAGCGAGAAAACAGGGTGCCTGGGCGTTCTACAAGTATCTCTTCGAAGTCGACACGCAAATGCTTTTAGCCGAGTCCAACGGCTGGATCATGAGCCACGTGAGCGCCATGGAAACATACGCCGCGGACAAACCGATCCTGCAAAAACTCTTAGTCGAAATGGATTACGCCATCGACAAGGTTTTCGTGCCCTATGCCCCGTCCTGGCACGGCAACGACTGGCAACCCTTCTACACCCAGGCGCTCGACGGAACGCTTTCGCCGGCACAGGCACTCGAAGCTGCGCGAGCGCACTACTTACAGAAAAAAGAGAACTGGGAAGACACCAACTAGAAACGAGGAACACCGGTGAACAAGACAAAAACGCTCACGCTAAGTAAACTGAAAAAACAGGAAAACAGAATCGGTTACCTCTTCGCGTCCCCCTGGCTGATCGGTCTGTTCATATTCGGTGCTTTTCCCTTTTTGGCGTCGTTCTACATCAGTTTCACCAACTACAACATGCTCAGTTTCCCTCGCTTCATCGGACTGACGAACTACCGCATCCTTTTCTTCAACGACGACATCTTCTGGAAATCACTCGGCAATACGTTCTACCACGTCATGCTCGCCGTCCCCTTGAGCATCGTCCTCGGCGTCTCACTGGCCCTTCTCTTAAACAACAAGATCCGCGGCATGAGCCTTTATCGGACGCTCTTCTATTTGCCGAACGTCGTCTCGATCGTCGCGATGTCGCTCCTCTGGCTCTGGCTTTTCCAACCGTCTTTCGGCCTCATCAATGAGATCCTCGCCCCGCTCTACCGCTTGCTCGACATCGAGCCCCTCCGGTGGCACCAGGCCGAAAAAACGGCCAAGTTCTCGCTCATCCTCATGGGACTTTGGACGGTCGGCGGATCGATGGTCATCTATTTGGCCCAGATGCAGGATATCCCCAATAGCCTCTATGAATCGGCCGAGATCGACGGTGCCGGTTGGCTCAAGAAGACCTATTACATCACCCTTCCCCTCATGACCCCGTCGATCTACTTCAATTTCATTATGGGACTGATCGGCAGCTTCCAAGTCTTCACGATCGCCTACATCATGACCTCGGGCGGCCCCGCGCGGGCGACCTACTACTACGCCTATTACCTGTTTGACATGATGATCGCCGACCGGAATATGGGCATGGCCTCCGCCATGGCCTGGGTACTTCTTGTTATCGTCTTGCTCTTTACGGTTATCGCATTACGCTTAAATAAATACGTCGTTTATTTGGGCGAAGAAGGATAAAAAAAACAAAGGAGAGAAAAAAATGAAAAGAAAAGTCTTGTTACTCGTCGTTATGGCCGTGTTCGGTCTCTTACTGAACGCTTGCTGGCCTGCTGAGGTTGGCGTCGATACGACATTCACGAATGCGCGGGGCGCAGGAACCCGGGAGATCATCATCGATATTATGGATGATACGCTATCCGAAGAACCGATTCCAAACCCGGAAGACCCCGAAGGAACGAAAGGTAAAGGCCCCGTCGTCAACGACTGGCACATCGACGGTGGATTAAACGCGATCCAGACCTATCTCGAAGAAAACGCGCCTTCCTGGATGACCATCGAAGAAGTCGAAGTCGATGGCGTGCACCGCTTCTTCAAGATGACCTACGCCTTTAACAGTTTCGATGACTTCCTATCGAAGTATGAGGAACTCGTCAACATGTCGCCCACGATGTCCTGGGAAGACTTCGCCGAAGACGAACTCCCGACGTGGACGACCACGACCGAAGGCAACACGAAGACGGCGACTTACACCGAATCTTTGGTGATCCTGCAAGCATCCTTGGACTGGGCTGTTGACGGCATCTGGAACAACCTCTATAACGAACAAAATCTCGCCGGCTTTGTCGATAAGGCGAGCATCTGGGAAATCGCGAACTACACGCTAACCGTCAGTGACGAGAACTATGAAGAACTGCGTCACTACGACGAAGAGCGTGAAGACGGTGAATTCCTCGGTAAGATCGTCTTCGTTGAAAGCGCGGACTTCGAACTCTCCGGTGACTTCGAAACCGCCACACTCGGTGGCTGCTTCAGCATCGGTTCAAACGTAACGTCCCTCGGTAATATCCTGCTATCGATCGGTCTCGCTTTTGGTTTCATGGTCATCCTTTTCAAGAAACCCGTTTAATTCTACTTCCTCGTGCCGGACAACCCGATCAAAGAACTCTATCGAAGCGCCATGGACGCGGTTTTGTTGAACTTTCTCTGGCTTCTGGCGAGTTTTTTGGGCTTGCTCATAACCGTCGGGGCGGCTTCGACCGCGCTGTTTCGGGTTGCCTTTTCAATGCTTGACCCCCGCGAACCGACCCATGTGCTCACTACCTTTATCAGGAGTTTCAAAGAAAACTTCTGGACGAGCACATGGGTCTGGCTCGCCGTAATCCTTTTTGGCATACCGATCTATTTCAGCTATCTAATCGCACTTGAAAACGATCAGACGTTTCTTCTAATTTTGTCTGTCGTCGGTGCCTATCAGCTTCTCATTTTCACCCTGTACGCCTTCCCGATTATCGCCCGTTTTAAAACGGACCGTTTTACCAAACTCATCAAGAACATTCTCTTGATCGCCAACCTGAACCTTTGGATCAACTTCAAAGTGCTCGGAAGTCTCGCGGCGGTGATCCTCTTGGCCGTATACGTCCATTCCCTGTTCTGGCTTGTCGTCATCGGGTTTTATGGACTGATGGTCGCCTTTCATCTCAAACCTTTACTCGACCGATTCGCCAAACCGTTTGAAAACCAGGAAGACGAGGTCTGATCACCATGGCTTACTTAAACTTTGTCTCACAATACGATAAATATCCGACCATCGAAATCAAAGGACACGATGACGCCATCGCCGTCGGTACGACAGACATCATAAGGCGTCTAAAGGACGTAGGACGTGGCGTGCTCTGTTTCGAGTGCTATCCGGGTGTCGACCTTCCCAGACTCGAACAAGAACTCATCTTGCCATTGCATCCCAAGCGCGTCATCAACATCGAAAACTATGCGAAATCCGCCGAAACAATCGACCGAATGCTTAAAGACAATTTGACCGACGATCGCGTCTTCGGTTACATGTCCGATCACGTGATCGAAGACTTCTACTTGCAAGATACGTTGACAGACTTAAAAAAAGAACTGGAAAAAACCGACGATTTCGTCGTCATATATGGTTTCGGAGCGAGCCTGATAAAAAGCGACGTCCTCTGCCACGTCGGGCTCACCCGATGGGAAATACACCTTCGTTACCGGAAAGGCATGCCGAACTTCAAAACATCGAACGAAGACGAGGACGTCCTGAGGAAATACAAGCGCGGCTATTTCGTCGAATGGCGTGTCGCCGACCGCATCAAGGACGTCCTTTACGACAAGCTCGACTTCGTCATCGACTGGACTCACCTGGACAAACCCACCATGATCACTGCCGTGGCTTATAAGGATGCCCTCGACCAGATCGTGAAAAGGCCCTTTCGGATGATGCCCTATTTCGATCCCGGTGTTTGGGGCGGCCAGTGGATGAAAGAAGTCTGCGATTTGGACCGTGAACAACCCAATTTCGCCTGGAGTTTCGACGGGGTCCCCGAAGAAAACAGCATTCGACTGGCTTTCAACGACAAAACGATCGACTTGCCCGCGCAGGATCTCGTGCAGTTTCATCCGGTTTCCTTCATGGGAAAACGCGTCTATGAAAGGTTCGACCGCCACTTCCCGATTCGTTTCGATATGCTCGACACGATGCACGGAGAGAATCTGTCCCTTCAAGTTCACCCGATGGACGCATACATCAAAAAAACGTTTGGAATGACTTATACCCAGCACGAATCCTACTACATTCTCGCTGCCGAGGAAGACGGATCCGTCTTTCTCGGATTCAAAGACAACATCGACGAAGAAGCTTTCAGACAGGACCTTTTGGACGCCGAAAAAGGCGAGAAACCGTTTGAGGCCGAAACATACGTCAACCGTTTTCCGGCCAAGAAGCACGACCACTTCTCGATTCCCGCCGGAACCATCCATTGTTCCGGCAAGAACACGATGGTCCTCGAAGTCAGCGCCTGCGTCTATATTTTCACCTTTAAACTCTGGGACTGGGGTCGACTCGGCCTCGATCAGCGTCCTAGACCCGTTCACCTCGAGCACGGATTCAATTCCCTTCAATACGACCGCACGACCGACTGGGTCGAGCGCGAACTGATCAATCCGATCAGGCGCGTAAACGACCACGAAGAGATTACCGGCCTGCACGAACTCGAGTTTCTCGAAACGAGACGCTATACGTTCAACAAACCGCTTTGGATTCCTTTGGACGGTTCGATCCACGTCGCGAATCTCGTCGAAGGCGAAGCCGCCATCATCACCGCGAGTGATGGTGCGTTCGCAGCCTTCGAAGTCCACTACGCCGAGACGTTCTTGTTGCCGGCTCAACTCGAATCGTTTACGATCCGACCGAAAGATCCGGGTAGAACGTGCATGATCATCAAAGCGAGCGTGAGGTAAGCTTATGGAATGGATGCTACTTATTCTAATCGTTTTGCTCATTTTGGCGACTCCGCTTCTCTACAAGGTGGCTTACGCCAAAGGAAGAAACGACCTTCTCGCGGTCTTTCTCACGAGCGGTTATGACATGAAAGTCAAATCCTTCGAGGTCCAAAACCGCTTCATCCGTAAGGGCGGAATCGCCTTCATCGGTGATTCGATCACCCAGGACTATCCCATCCACGACCATTTCCCGGGCCTTACCGTCTACAACCGCGGCATCGGTGGCGATACCACGGTCGGTCTTTTGAACAGGCTAAAGGCCAGCGTTTTCGACCTCGAACCGAAAAAGGTCGTCCTCTGGATTGGAACGAACGATTTCGGCGTACTCAACGCGCCCGTATCCGCTGTCTATGATCGGATCCTTGAAACCATCGATCGCATCCATAAGCGTCTCGGGCACATACCGATCTTCCTCCTTTCTCTCTCGCCGGTGAACCCCGAGGTCAACGCGATCACCGTCGGCCTGCGCACGAACAAAAAGATTCTCGAACTCAATCAAAAGCTTTCGACGATCGCGAACGTCACCTACATCGATCTCTTCTCCCTCCTTTCCGATGAAAAGGGAAATCTAAAAGCTTTCTTGACCTATGACGGACTTCACCTCAATGGTGAAGGATATGCGGTATTGACACCTTTGTTAAAACACGCTCTGGCAAAAGACACCGATCCCTCCTCATAGGTCGACTCCCATCTTCGTGTTTGCCACTTCATCAAAAAACGATACGGTCACATCTTCTTGTGTCCGTTCTTTGATTATGGACACCTTTTCCTCATATCGATCGGACCACACGTAAATTGCATTATGGTATATATTTTTACCAATATTTTCACATTGATTTCAATATATGGTAAAATATATTCAGATAGAAAGGAGTGAGCATAATGAATATCTCTCAAGTCATCGGATCAAATATTCAAGCGCTCATGAACCGACACAACGTGTCCCAAAGGAAACTTGGCGAAGCCATCGGAGTCTCACACCCGACAATCAAAAAATACGTTGAAGGATCCCAACCGATCGATAGCGAGAAACTCATGCGCGTCGCGCTGTTTTTCAACAAAACCTTCGACTATTTTTTCCGACAAAGCCACGATGACATTCGCTTCCTGTTTCGAGCGGACAAACCCGCGGAAGACGTAAATGCCGTTGATCTCGACCGATTGAAACAGGCGGTATACGCCTACATCGATGTATTCGGTGAAGTCGATTGCCAGTATGTGCCCCAAAGATATGCGTTGAACATGTCACAAGACAGAAAAAAACTCTTCCAGATGATCGAAAAAGTCGCCTTGGATCAAAGACGACTCGCGAAGATCGAAAACGTCATACCCGATAACTACTTCGAATCGATTATGAAAATCGGTATCCATGTCATCGTCAAAGATTTTCACAATAACGCCTATTTCGGCGCTTCTTCCTATTCGAACGACGTGGGCAGTTACATCCTCGTCAATGACTCGGAAAACATTCCCGAGGAGAGAAAGATCTTTTCGCTCATCCACGAATATGCTCACCTGTTGTTTCACCACGATCAGTACGCATCCGATGAAATGGATGCCTTCTATGCTGTAGGACGGTCGGATCCGCACGAAAAGGTTGCCAACAAGTTTGCGGGTTATTTCTTGATGCCACGGCATTTGGTCGACGAATACATACACCTAAGGTCCCGTATTGACCCGATCGAGATGAAAAAGCATTTCAAGGTCAGTATTCAAACCCTTTATCTCATGCTCTTGGAGTATAAGCATATCTCAAAAAAAGAGAGTGATTCATTTTGGAAAAGTATCCATTATAACGGAATGAGGCAAAAGGAACCCTCCCCTCTGGATCATATCCCCCTTCAGCAAAAAAACACGCGACTGATCAATCGGATCAAGGACTTGTATTTCAAAGAGGAAATCAGTGCGAACAAAATCTCCGAAGTGCTGGGAATGAGCACGTTGGACACTCGGAAATTGCTTAAGGAGTGGAGAATGATCGATGAACGATTTCTATCACTCAAGTAACGTTTCTGTGGTCGTTGACAACAATGTAATCATCGACCTCTTTGAACTGAAACAAATTCCTCTTCTATTCGAAATATGTGAGTTCGTCATTATCCCCAAGATCATCTACGATAACGAAATCCCTCCCGAAGTCAAAATCGTATTGGAGGGTTTACCTTTTCAGCTTGAAAACATCACAACAACCATTGGCTTGAAGACGTACGGGGTTCTAGTCAACAGTCCCGAATACAAGAGACTGTCAACGTACGACAAAATCGCCATATCCATCGCCAAAGAAGCGCACTACTATTGCAATAGCAACGATAAACCCGTACGGAATGCTTGCGAAAAACTTGGTGTGAAGTATACGGGGGTTCTTGGAGTTCTCGGTAGAGCCTATAGAAGAAACTCAATCTCTAAGACCGAGTTATCTTTTTTGTTAAGCCAACTCGAATCGGACGAAACATCATGCTACATAAGTCTTCGCGTCATAGAACAGTTCAGACAGGACATATTCAGTTGACATCCGGACCTTGATGAATATAACTGACTTCTCTCCGGTTCCTCAGCACAAATAAAAAGTGCAGGCACCCAAATCAGCAACAATCTAAGTTCACATTACCGGCCAAGAGTGCTTTTGATCTTCACCATCTTTCGATCCATATGCCACGGGCACAACCTTACCGAAATTATCCATCTGTGATATAATCGATTTAGAGCACACATAAGACACCGGGGGGTGAAAGCACGTGCGCGTCATCTACAATCGGGACTATCTCTTCAAAGGCGTACCGAAAAACAAACATGAAACCTACTTCAAACGCCTCTTGGAATTCATTCGGGATGTCCAAAAAGAAAAACACGTCCTATCGGATTACACCATCCGCAAATACGACATCAAAAAGATGCGCGGTACCCGCGGTATTTTCAAGTTCGTCCTCGATTCCACCGACGCTTCAAGATGCCTGATCGAATACGAATCCAAGGACGACCAGATCTTTTCCCAGGAACCGGGCATCGCCTTGCTCAGGATCGTTTCCCACAAGGAACAAGGCGAACTCGGCCGTCAGATGGAACACGCTTTCCGCGACTATTCGGACTTTCTCGAACACGATGAGGCCGAAGGCGACGATCGAGCGATCGATCAAACCCTTGGCCGCAAATACATGCGGACGATCTACGTCCATCCGGAGATGGCGGACGAAGACTTTTTAAGACTCCTGATGGATGACGACATCCGTTATGTCTTCAAGCCGAGCGAAAAACAACTGAGCGTCCTGCAATCAACGGGTCCCACGCTCCTTTTGGGTTGTGCCGGGAGCGGAAAAACGCTCGTTGAGATCAGTCTCGCCCTCAAAAACGCCCACGCCTTGCTCGATCAAGGCTATTTCACGTTCACGAGCCAGTTAAAGGACGTCGCCCAATCGATCTACGCCAAGTACGAGCACATGCCGGGTCTGAAAGGAACGACATCGTTTCACAGTTTGCGCGACTACACCCTCGCCAAACTCGGCATCGGCATCAAGGATTACATGAGTTTCGAACGTTTCAAAACTTGGGCAAAACAGACGATGCTCAAAAAGAAATACCACTGGATCAACCGAATCGGCATCGTCAACCTCTGGATCGAGATCCGGGGATTGATCAAAGGATACATGGGTAACGATTTCTATCGGAACCTCGAGATCAAAAACGCCGATCGCATCTTCAATGAACACCACCTGAAAATGCTTTCCGGCATGCATGCCATCAAAAAAATATCCAAGACCCTGCACGACTACCAGATCGCCAACGGCATGAAACTGAGCGGATACGTCCAAACTCAAAACGAACTCATCAACGCCATGTTCCACCATGACTTCGACTCGCCTTTGATCGACCGCTTCACCTACACGAGTCTCAAAGACGCCTATTCGCACTTTACGAAGGAGGAACGTGAAAACATCTATGACTTCGCCCAAAACGTCTACCAGCCCTACCTCCAAGAAAACGGCCTCTATGACGACAACGACCTTGCCCGCAAGAACATCCTCGAAATCCATCGAACCTTTGGCGAACAACTCGACTACGTCTTAATCGATGAGATCCAGGACTTAACGGAAATGCAGATCTACATGTTGCTAAGACTCGCGCGAAACCCCGCAAACGTCATTTTGACCGGAGACGTTTCCCAAGTCATCAACCCCACGTTTTTCAAGAAGGGACGAACCGGCGTCATCTTCAAAAACCGCCTTTCCGTCGACTGGGACCGCAACAAAGTCCTGACACTCGACGAGAACTACCGGAACAGCAGAAACATCGTCGAAGTCGCCAAAAAAATCGTTCAGATCCGCCAGGAAATCCTCGGAAAATACACCGAGGACATCGTCGAGGAAAGCAAGGAGCTCGAAACGACCGAAGGCCTCCCGATTTTAGTCGATATTCCCGAAAATGACGTGTTTGACGCGATCCGTCTATGGCTCGACGTCCCGAAAGTCGCCATCATCACGGCGAACGAATCATCGAAAGACCGCTTGAATGACGCCCTTGGCGTCAACAGGCATTCCAGCAGCAACATCTATACCGTCCAAGAGATCAAGGGCCAGGAATTCGACAAAGCCATCGTCTATAACGTCCTCTCGGACCACGAGGACGTCTGGGAACGGATCATGAACCAAGAGACCAAAGAAAGAACCGCCCATTACCAGTACTATTTCAACCTCTTCTACGTCGCCATAACCCGTGCCAAACGAAACATCTTCCTCTTCGAAAGAAACCGCGACCTCGATATCCTAAAGAGCATTCGTTCGCTCTTCGAAATCGTTACCGAAAACGTCCATGCCGTCATGGATCTCTCGTCCTACATGACCGAAGAAAACATGCTGGCTCAAGCCAAGGAGAACTTCATCAAGGAAGACTACAAGCGCGCCCGCGTCTACTACCTTCAACTCAACAACAAGAAACAGGCGGCGATCTGTACCGGTTATGCCTTTTTACAGGATGGTCAATTCAAACGAGGTATCGAGCACCTCTATCAGTTCAAGGAACACCACAAGGAAGCCTACCGCTATACCGATGAAAAGGATACGCTGCTCTTTCATCTGATCCTCGGATATCGGACCCACGCGCTCGATATTCCCGCGATCAGCACGAAACTCAAGAACCGGTCCATGATCGAACTGATGGAAACCATCCGATCGAAACCAATCCGCACACGTGTCCTGTCGGATGCAATCGAGATCATGTCAAAGGTTCATCATTTTCGCATTACCAAACAAATCGAGGAGATGATTAGATGAGTGAACAACTCGCCAACAAGATTGAAACCGCTTATAAAGAGCTCAAACAAACGATCGATCAGATCGATCTGCTCTCGTCCGTAATCGATCACATCAAGGAAACATCGCAGGACATACTCGAAAAATACATCACCACAATCGATCCGGCCAAACTGACACAAATCCGCGAACAAAACAAAACCGCTTTGAAAACGATGATCGAAGACGTCCAAAAGATCGAAAGGAACATGACGGACTTCGATGTCGTGTCACAACAGACCAAAGAACTCGTGGATACGTTTTCCAGTCGCTTTTCAACGTTTGATGACGTATTCAAAAAGACAAAACAATCGATCACCGAACTCGACAACAAGCTCTTGAAACTGATCAAAGAAGCGGAGAAACAACAGCGACTCGGACAAAACCGATTCTTGCAAGCCTCCAAACTTTTTCACGCATCCGCTGAAGTCGAAAAATATGATCAACTCCTCGCTTTGGAAAAAGAAAACAACCGGATTCTCAAAGACATCCAATCGAAAATGACTTTTTCGTCCGTAAAACCGAACGCAGATAACCTAAAGCACGACTTCAACCAGCGCAACAAGCAACCTGCCTTTCATAAGAACCGCAACAACGACACACAAAAGAAGTAACCGTTAAAACATCGAAAAACGCACGCGAAGCCAACAAGCGATCACGTGCGTTTTTTCCATGCGATTCATAAGGACTCTTTACATTTTTGTCTTTTTCGTGATGCTTGATGATACGTTCATATTCGAAGAAGATGGACCAATAATGATGATCGTACTCAAAGAAGGATACTTGCTTATGTGATATGCGTTTATTGACTTCAAAGGTGTTGATATCATCGGCATCGAATGTTTAGTTGTCGGATTGAAGCGGGCTGTGATGATATGGCATGGCATGATGAGCCCTCCTTTTTTATCAACATTTGGTCCGCCCCTTTTCTGTCAGCTGGCGCGACAGAAGGGGCGGATAAACCTTTCAAAAGGTAAAAAGATAA
>CAYUIK010000022.1:0-3144 GCA_964444805.1 uncultured Acholeplasmataceae bacterium
ACGCCCATGGCTTGGGCGATATCTTTCATTTTAACCGTCTTATTGTCGATAGTATCGTCTCCCTTCCTCTTTTCTTGAGGGCATTCAAGCACTTTATGGTCACATACCGGTTAAATCGTTCGAATAATCGGATGAGCCCGATTCGTTGTGCGCTTGGACCCGGTACGTATATGATACTCCAGGAAGCGCAGTAAAATCAAGATAGAACGGCCCCGAGGGATAACAATCGATGACGTTTTCGGCAATAACCGTCCACGTCAAACCGTCGTCTTCGCTTCGTTCAATCGAAAATGTTCTTGAAAAGGTCTGTCCCCGCCACGTCAAAGCGAAGTCTTTGACGGACAGAAGAACGGGTGCTTTCGGAAGCGGAAGCGGTTCGATTTCTTTATGTTGGAGACGATGACCGTGCTCCGTCAGCAAATCGATGATTTTTATCTCATCGTAATCGTCATTTATGGAAAACCCGGGGTAGCGATACGAACGTGAAAAACCGTCTACATGTTCGTAATAACCGCCATCGATCGACCGAAACCGCAAACTCCAGATGAGACTTCCCGAAATGGTGCTTTCCGCAACGACGTCGAGCATCGATACGATCTCATCATAGGGTACCAATCCGTACTCACCGATCACCATCGGCTTTATACCTACCGTTTTAGCTCGATCGCTTGCAGCCCGGAGATCGAAGGTTTTTGTTCCGTTGTTCGTATAGTAGTGGACGTTAATCAGATCGATCGCATCGCACAAGAGATCGTGATCCGTGACTTCATCTCGTCCACTCATTAACAGGTGCTTGTCATCGATCGTTTTAACATAGTCTGCCATTTCCGTAATCCAGGCATCGGTAGCGCTTCTTAATTCATTGCCGAGCTCCCATGCTAGGATATTCGGGTCATCCTTGTAGCGAACACCGGTATAGACGTTTTTTCGATTCAACACGTAATCGATCAGGTGCTTGAAACCGTCTTTGACTTCCTCATCATAGTAGAAAGCTTGCTTGTTCTTGCCGTAGAGAGCAGAAAACTGTGCAACCCCACCAAACCATTCCCATTCATCGATGAAGGGAATGATCAGACGAATGCCATGCCGGTTCGCGAGTTCGAGCGCGCGATCCAATCTGAGGAAGAGTTCTTCGTGATAGGTTTCGGGTCCCATGATGTGGGCGAGCGTATTGTCTTTTTCGAGTGGGCGAACGCCACCAACGATCGAAAGCGTATACGTACGAATGACCTGCCCACCCATCGCTTTGATTGAACGAATCGCGTCCTCCTGTTCAAAGGCTTCGACCATGTGCCAGTACGGATCCTCAAGAACGAGCAAATTGGGAACGTTGAACGAAGCGAAGCGAAAAGGACTGCCATCCAAATAGAGTTGGTCGCCTTCTGCATAGACAAAATGGCGCACCCTTTCCCATCTCGCGACGACATAGAGGTCTTCTGCGGGCATCAAAGCGTCGGGATCATAAGGAATATCACCGCAAAACCACCCCAAAAACGTATACCCCTCGCGGTTGAGTTCGGGTAAAAGCGGTAATGGATCACGATACTGAAGCGAAGCAAAAACTTCCGTTTCGCCATCACCAGGATCGAGCATGATCACGTATTCGAGGGCGTCTAGCCCTGGATAGAGCGTCAGGTTTTCAGCGGGCATCCTCGCACCATCGAACAAAACCGTTAGACGCTGATCTTGATACCATCCGGTAAAGACGAAACCGCTTTGATCGATCGTAGGAAGTTCGCCGATCAAGGCGCCGTATTCGAGAAAAACGGAATCGATCCCTTCATACGCGAAGTCCAAAGTATATGTATTCGCTTCGAACTTAGCGTAGAGAATAAGATCATGTGCGGGCATAAACGTATCCGTGAAAGGTCTCGCGAATTGCGGGTCGAGATACCACCCCAAAAAATCATGGCCTTCCTTCGCGATCGTGGGAATCGAATCGATTTGATCGTTATAGCCATACGTTTTGAAATCCATGGGCGTTGCTCCGGCGGTAATGAAAAACATGCGATAATGCTCGCGTTGATAGACGGGCTCGTAACGGATGGTTCGTTGATCACTCGATGCGGTTTTCTCCCAAAATTGAAACGTGAATCCCTCTTTTTCTGGCGGATCCGGTTCTATGATTTCAGCGAGATGATTCACTTCAAATCGGGCGACGACATGCTCAGCCATATCATAGTATGTGACCTCGTATCTTATCATCTCCTCTTCATCTTGGCAGGACGTCAGCACCAAAAGCATGAAAAAAATTAGGATATAGAGATGCTTATTCATGGTTTCCTCCGCTTCTTTCAACCCATCGCTTTATACACGTATAGGCCGACATATATGGCAAATTATAACGCATATAAAGCAAAAAGACAATGGGTAAACCCGTCCAGTTTCATATGTCTAAACGGTTGGTGAGCGATTGGCCTTACGATTTGTTTATTATTTCGACAACTTGAAATAAAACGCGATTCTTTAAAAAAAAAACGTCCAAAATACCGTGATTCCCCTGCGAAAAACGGCGAAATCTATGATAAAATGTATACACTTATCGTATGATGTTCAAGCAATTCGTTGGATAGACACGATTACAAATCTAAGGAAGTGGTGAATCTATGAACAAATCCCTTGACCCTGCTATGTACGAAGCGACCAAAAAAAGAAATATGATCGTTGTAGCGGGATTTTTGTTTGTACTCCTCTTGATTTCAACTTATTTTTTCACGTTCTACGTGCTCTTGATCGCGCTTGTCTCCTATATTTCGGCCTTCGTTGTCGAATACGTCTTCGCCCGCGTGCGGAAACTGAAACTCGACTATGGGCTTCTCGTGTCACCGCTCGTCTTCGCGCTGTTGATGCCGCCGAGTGCACCGCTTTGGATGGTTGCCGTCGGATCGGCATTCGGGATGTTTTTTGGAAAGTGTATTTTCGGTGGACTCGGCAAAAACATTTTCAATCCGGCACTCGTCGGTGTCCTGTTCGTTACGATCTCTTTTCCCGAACTCATGACGACACAATGGCTCATACCGCTTACCGACCAACTGGCCGGAGCGACACCGATCGTGAGTTTGCGTAGCGGTGACTTCGCTTACACGTTCAATGATTTGTTACTCGGTCGCGGACCAGGCACGATCGGTGAGACGTTCCGCCTCG
>CAYUIK010000023.1:0-4838 GCA_964444805.1 uncultured Acholeplasmataceae bacterium
GTGGACCATAATTTATGTTTCTTTATGGAAACACCTGTGGTAAAATAATCAAGACAAACAAATTCGTCTCAAAGGTGATGGAGTTCACCTGGAACCGCATGATGCTGATGACTCCTACTGATTTTTTTCAGTAGGCGTTTTTTATAAGGGATGGTGGAACACATGATGTTAAGTCTGGCAATGATTATTTTTTTTGGGCTTGTGGGTGGTTATCTGTTCAAGCTCATGAAACTCCCCAGTGTTATTGGTATGCTCGTGGCCGGTATTGTCATCGGTCCTTTCGGTCTCGATCTGCTCGATTCGAGCATGCTCGCGATTTCCGCTGACCTGCGGATGATCGCTTTGATCATTATTCTTTTGCGGGCCGGATTGGGCATCAATCGGCGGGCGATTGAGCGCGTTGGGAAATCGGTCATTACGATGAGCACGATCCCTGTTTTAATCGAGGGGCTGGGTGTCGCTTTTTTAAGCGTGTGGCTCTTAGGTTTTGATTTTATTCAAGGCGGCATGCTCGGATTCATCATCGCCGCGGTTTCACCGGCGATTATCGTCCCGGCGATGCTGAAACTGATCCAAAACAAAATCGGTGAAAAGAAAGGTCTTCCGGTACTCGTGCTCGCATCCGCGAGCATCGATGACGTCATCGCGATCACCTTGTTTTCCATGTTCACGAGTATATACCTTTCGACGCGAACGAACGTGCTCGTTCACCTCGTGTCGATCCCCGTATCGGTCGTTTTGGGCATTTTGTTGGGCGTAATCATCGGTTATGCACTCGTATCCTTGTTCAAACGATTTCATATGCGGGACAGCAAGAAGGTCGTGCTGTTGATCGCGACAGGGATTTTCATGGTCAGTTTCGCTGACTTGGTGGAGTCCTATATTTTGATCGCCGCACTTCTCGGCGTGATGACGATCGGGCTCGTCATTGTTGAGCGAAAAAAAGAACTCGCCGTTCGTTTATCAAAGAAGTTCGACAAAGTCTGGGTTTTCGCGGAATTGTTTTTATTCGTGTTGGTCGGTGCCGCCGTCAATATCCAGACCGCTTTAGACGTTGGTTTAATCGGAATCGTCATCGTTTTGCTCGGTCTGGTATGCCGAAGCATTGGTGTTTTGCTCGCGATTGCGCGAAGTCCCTTTATTCGAAAAGAGAAGATCTTTCTCGTCATATCCTATATCCCGAAAGCGACCGTACAGGCAGCGGTTGGTTCCGTTCCGTTGACTTTAGGCGTGGCTGGCGGTGAAAAGATTCTGGCGATTTCCGTATTGGCGATCATGATTACCGCACCGATCGGCGCGTTGGCACTCGAATACATGGCAAAAGATCTTTTGTCCGAACCGATTACGAAATCACTTTAAAGGAACGTTTCAGATCAAGAGTGATGGTTTCTAATCGCTTTTTTAGGGGAAGCAAACGTTGATCGAGAAGGGTATCATGACGGAAGCGAAGGGCACGTCTAAGCTTGATATAGGTTAGAAAGTCATGGAGTTTAAGAAACAAGGGGATTTGGCTTAACATGTCACGCTCAATGTCCGTCGCTGTTTTGTAGCCACAAACGAAACGATCGAAGATGTTTTGGTAGAGGATGTTCCCATGATCGAAGATATCCCTAAGGGCATAGGCGATATCCGCGACATAAAATGAGTAGATACTGTCATCGAAGTCGATGATATGAAAAACGTCATCTTTTAAAATCAGGTTGTCGCATTCGAAGTCGTAGTGGATCAGACCGTAATTCTTTTTGGAGGGTTTCTTTTCCACGTTTCATGGAGTTTCCCGAGATTCTCGCCTCAGGCTTCGATTCCCTGATCATCCAGGGATTCAAGGGATCGTGAGTCACCTTCGATGCCTTCGAAGACGACACCGTAAAAGCGGGCGATTCCGGTATCGAAGGTCTCGACCCACCGACCACGCTCGGAGCGTATCGGTTTCACCACGGGAATCCCCCAATCATGGAGGTCGTTCAGTAGGGCCATTTCAGCTTCGAGTTCGTTCAGGCTTCTCTCGGTTGAGGCGTTAATCTGGAAATAACAAGGTTTTCCTGAGGATCTGAAAATGAAAACGGCATTCGTACTTGTTCTAAGGTAATGGAGCGTGTCTTGATCTGGATTCCATCGTTCGAGCATGGATTCGACAAAAGAAGAACACCACTTTGAATCAACCGTTTCAAGAATCCTACTCATAAGATCAAGGGGCATCATGGGTTCACACGTCCTTCGCCATAAGAGATTGTATGATCACTTAACGATATCATGTCCGAGACAATCTTACAACGTAGGTTATGATTTGTCGAAAACGAGATGATTTACTTGTTTGAAACTGGTATAATCTAGATAAATGCAGATAGCACATGCGGAAACGAAGATCCGCATGAAACAAGGAGGTATGTTCATGTCGGATTTGAAAACACGGATCGGATTATGGTTGCTCAAAAACGGACGAAAGCTTGAAATCGAAACCTATCGTTATCTCTATGATCACGGAACAAAGGAAGAAGTGATTCAAGCCCTTAAAACATATCAGAACGAAGACGGTGGGTTCGCACACGGACTCGAACCCGATTATTGGACGACAGCAAGCAATCCCATCGATACGTGGACGGCGATCCATACCCTTCGTCTGCTCGATCTTCCCAAAGATCATGGGATGATCGAATCAACGCTTTCCTATTTGGAGCATACGCCATACAAGGAAAATGGCATGTACTTTTTTCGGATTCCCGAAAACAACGCTTTTCCGCACGCGCCCTGGTGGCACTATGATGACGAAAACAGGATTAGCGGATACAATCCGACGGCTTCGCTCGTCGGATTCATCCTCAGATACGCCGACAAGGATTCATCCTTGTATAAAGAAGCATACGTTACCTATGAAACCATGATCGAAAGGTTCATGGGATCACCGACGGATGAAGTCCATGAACTGAGATGTTTCATCGAACTCTATCTCGATCTCCATGGCACGTTCGATCTCGAACCTGTGCGGGAAAAACTGTCGAGACAGGTTGAAAAGATCATCAATCCCGACATCAACGCCTGGTTCACCACGTATACGCCGACCCCGACCCAACTGATCAGAAGTCCCGAGACACCCGGTTACGAACGCATCAGGGATCTTCTGCATCAAGAGATCGACATGATCAGAAAACACCTTGAAAAGGAACTGAGCTGGGGCGTGACCTGGTCATGGGGTCAATACGAAGAAGCCTTTGAAAAAGCGAAAAAGGATTGGGAGAGCGTACTTGCTTTGGGGTCTCTTCTGTTGTTCGATCGCTTTGATCGCGCATGAAATTCGTGACAGACATTCTATCAGGATCGGAGTAAATATAT
The DNA here is from genome assembly GCA_964444805.1 of uncultured Acholeplasmataceae bacterium. Lineage (GTDB taxonomy): Bacteria > Bacillota_I > Bacilli_A > Acholeplasmatales > Acholeplasmataceae > RECG01. Next base: position 3,331 of record CAYUIK010000023.1, read on the forward strand.
GAAAAAGAAGTATGAAAGCATGACCAGACACATTCCCATTTTGGAAGATCACGGACATCTCTACATGTATTACGGCCTCCCGTATTCAAAGGAGTGTCGCGTTTATGGAGATCAAAACGAAGATGGACATCTTGTCGTGTCCTATGAATGTGAGGATTTGTTGGATTCCATTGCTGCGGCATTCGAAGAGGACTGCAAGTGGCTGGACATTTTGGAAGAACACCGGATCAAGCTGGATGACGTCTTCGATGTCGACGTTGAAAGTCAGGATTTGGACGTGATCGCAGCTCTCCTGATCTATATGGTAGTCAGCGTCACTTATGAAGACAAATTGATCGATGCCGTGAACAACGGGTTTATGATCCGTCTTTTGAAAAGATTGGATCACTGGAATTGAAGACAAAGCAAGTCGCGTATCGAAGGGATCGGGCTTTTCCGGAAGGAGTGAATCGCCCTTGAAAACCAAGAAAGTCTATGATATTTTTTCATACGTCATGTTCGTCTTGCCCCCATTCATATGGGGCTTGGTCGAACTCTATACGATGCAATCGACAAGACGGGTTCACATCATCAGTTTATGGGTCAACGTCGTTTTGTTGATTGTTGCTGCGGGGGTCTGTTTTGTTCTTGTAAAAAAGGGTCGGTTGAACATTCCGAAGCCTCCTGAAATCCGACAGCTTGGTTTCGGGCTGTTCGGTAACGTGCTCATCTATCTCTACACATTCCAGAATCTATTGAAGATCCAAGATATCGTGACGATCTATCTGGTACTCTTCCTCGTTTTGATCGCGCACTACGTGCTTGTAAAGAGAAGAATGAGACCACTTGAACTATGGATGTTGATGCCGCTTTTCATCGTGATCGATTACGCGCATCTTCTTGTAAGCGGATGTGGGTATATGCTATTTGATCGGTGTGATCCGAGCGGCGCGAACTACTGGATGCTCTATCTCCTATATGTTTCGATTGTTTTGGGTGTCTTCGGCTATTACGGTTACCGGATCGTCACATACAGAAGAAGGGATGTCTTCGGTATCCTCAATCTCGTTTTGGTCGTGTCGCTGATGTTCTCCCTTCAGACGAAGCTCGATGTCGATGAGAAGATCATCGGGACACTGCTCATTCTCATCTTTTTCTTCATTTTGCTCGATCTGATCGTATCGATCGTGAACAAAACGTTTTCGAGCAGGATCATCTTGTTCTATATGCGGACGATGACGGTTCTCTTCGTCTGGTTTCTAATGATGAACCAGGACTTTTTCAATTACGGAAGTCCGGGACGGGATATGCTTGTCATTATGGTGGTCGTTACTTATGTTTCGCTTGGGATCAACGTTTTGAAGGGTCTCCTGCATGTGGAAGAGCGATATGAAGTGAAACGGAAACAAGTATATGAAATCGTTCCTTTCGAAGAAGGATACGAGGATCGGGTCCACGCGTTTCTTTCCGGGACTTCCGATGAACAAGTCCGGTCAGCCGATGAATACTTGTCTTTCGTCGCTTTGAAA
>CAYUIK010000024.1:0-4611 GCA_964444805.1 uncultured Acholeplasmataceae bacterium
GGCACGCTTTGGGATCAATCCTACGAGATGATCGATGACATGTGGGGAACAACGCTGATTTCGATGATCTACAAAAATGCTGATCAGGGAACCGGAACAGAACTCTCTCTGCTCTACGAAAACGAAGAATTTTTAGTTTATGAATACGCGATTGTTGCCTTTGGTTCAACGGTTCTCGCCGCGCAGTTAGATCCTGATCTTCTTGCCGATGAACTCGCAAGACTGAATGCGGATTCGCAAGAAGATCCCAAACCCTATGTTCAATATTCGGATTCAATCATCGTCTTTTCGCACATGTTAGGGCTAACGTATGTTTTCGATGACGATGTCACAGTTCTTGAAGATGGTTATTTTTCCCAGGATTTAAAGACACTGATTCGCTATACTGGAACAAGACTCCTCTATGAAATTCCAACAACGGTAGAAACGATCTATGCCCACGCGTTTGAAATTCCCACGTCAACCTCACCCGTTTTAAAAGAGGTATGGATACCAAATAGCGTACTCATCATACGAGCGAATGCTTTCCCCAGTAACCTGGCACTATTCATTTTAAGTGAGTCGGAGGCAAAACCGGAGGGTTGGCACGAACAATGGCAAATCGACAACGACGTCATATGGGGCGTCACAGACTTGTCTCAACAAACCTACTCCTTTGATACCCAAGGTGGAGTTGAAATCGATCCGATCACAACCTTCTACTTGAGAAGCGTTGAAACACCAATGAACGGTCAATATACATTCCTGGGTTGGTATGACAATCCCGAACTGTCAGGCGACCCCATCACATTCCCTTACTACAGTGAAACGCACCTTGAACTATACGCGAAATGGTCTTCAAGCATACAAGATGGTAAATCCTTTGAAACGGCCTATGTCCTCTCACTCTTAGACACGAGATACCTTGTTGAAGTGGAAGAACCGGGAGAGGTCATCTATTTCTCATATACGCCCACGGAACTAGGCAGATACTATCTGGAATCGCATGGCCGTTTGGATACGTTTGTTACGGTCTATAACTATCTCTATGATTTCTTTGAATCAAACGATGATGGTGGTCTGGATGAAAACTTCTTAGTCCACAATATCTTTGCTGAAGGCTATGTCTATTATTATGAAATGAGATTATCCTCGAGTGAGCACATCGGCACCTTCGAGATCGAACTCACTTTTGAAGAGATGGTCGTAGAAGAACCAACAGAACTCGAAGTCCTTTGGAATGAGAATGTTGACTTATTCTATGAAATTTGGCAGGAGACCCTTGGTGAGATTGGTGGAGAGAATCTCTTCTCACTCGTTGATACCGGGCGCATAAACGAAGGGCGCTTGAAACCATTTTATGGAAATGCCATTCTCTATGCCGATGAAATCGTTTTAGCCATCGAATATGATGATAAGTCACTCGGTGAGATCCTCGGATTGCTCGAAGATTTTCACGGGAACTACACCATAATCGAAGAACGAAACATCATCGTTTCCGATAACTACTCAACCGACTATATGCTGACAGGCGATGTCGTTTTAGTCGGCGATGCCTACTATTCGAGTGACTACCAACGACTCATACGTTATAACGGTACAGCAGGTTCCTTCATCGTTGCCTCCGATGTCAAGGAGATCGGACACGAAGCGTTTTTTAGAAATCAATATATCCATACGGTTACCCTTCCGAGTCAGTTGGAACTCATTGGAATCAGTGCCTTCTCGATGTCAAGTATAGAATCGATCACGATTCCCGCCACTGTTTCAGCAATGGGATATATGGCGTTTGCCGGAGCGACAGCACTCGAAACCGTCGTATTTGCTGAAGGCAACCACATGACAAGCATACCGGCTTTCGCATTCTATGAAGCGATGCAACTAACGAGTATCAATTTGCCGGACACAGTGACAAACTTAGGCACCTTCAGCTTCGCTATGACCGTAATGTTAGAAACGATCGAATTGCCGTCCGAACTAACACTTATCGACCAGTCTGCCTTTTGGTTCAGTGGTCTGACAACGTTAAGCATTCCGGCAAATGTCACCACTATTGGTGACTATGCTTTCTCACATACATCAGCGCTAAGCGACGTTGATTTTGAAGGACCTGATAGTAGTCTCGCCTATGTCGGTGTGGGTGCATTCACGTTTAGTACGAGCCTAGCGAGCATCAGTCTTCCTATGTCCGTATACTATATCGGATCGAATGCGTTTTATGGCTGTTCAAGCTTAGAGAGACTCACGATTGAAACGACGACCATCGATGCCGTCATCCAGTCACAGATTCATTCGTTCGATGAACTGCATGAGGATTTCCTAATCTATATGAATCAGATCGGATACACAGTGCTTGATTTCTTTGAAACATATAGTAATTAGATCAAACGGATATAAGACGTCGGAAAATAGCCACTGAGTGAATACTCGGTGGCTATTATTTTTGTCTAAAAAGATTGAAAACAGAGGTTCTAAGGTAAAAAATGATTTCGTAAGAAGTGGCATGACGTATTTGTTTCTATGTGATCAAAGACTAAGAAAAGGCAAAAAATAGCGGCATAGCGTCTCAAAGGAATACCATGAAAATCGAATCATCGAAGGGACGAATCCGATCGATGACAACGATATAGCTATTGCATGTTAGCTCTTCTATGGGAATGCGAACGCTCCTAAGACCGTGGCAGTACTCTTTAAAAGACATACTCACACATTTTCGTCTAAAGATGAAACGTAAACACATGAAACACGAAGTATTTAAAACAACTGACGTTAGGTGTTGGCGAAAAACCAGGAGGTAAAAACAAATTAATGTTAAATATACTTGACATTTAGTAAATCATGCGTTACAATATGTATATCATAAAGTACATTAAAGGAGAAAAATCATGTCCTATCATGTCCATCACGCATTGACTCGAATCATCTATAGTACCGTATTATTAATCGTTTACCTGTTTTATGTCACGAATCAATTTCAAGCGAACATCCTAACCGAACACGAGATCCACCCGTGGGGGAGAGTCATGCTCATCTTTATCGGCATCGGGATTGTTGTAGCAATCCTCTTTGAAATCATCTTTCACATATTCTTTTCGATTGGGATTGCTGCTAAGGAAACCATTCAAAACGAAACGAACGACGATCAAGCCATCGAAAAGCGTATCAAGCAAGAGATGGTCGAAGACGAAATGTCGAAACTGATCGATTTGAAATCGTTAAAAGTCGGGTATATCGTTATCGGGATTGGTTTCGTTACATCGCTGTTCGTTTTGACCTTGGGCTATCCCACATATATCATGATCAATGTCCTTTTCGTGTTCTTTTTTACAGCTGGAATCCTCGAGGAACTCGCGCGGCTCCTCTTTTACCGGAGAGGGGTTTAAGGATGAAGAAGAACTTTGAGATTACGAATTCGATTCGCGAATTAAGGTTTTTTGCTGCTGAGATGACACAACAACAACTCGCTGAAAAAGCGGGCGTATCACGACAGACGATTATCGCAATCGAAGGGGGAAAGTACACACCCTCCCTCGAACTCGCGTTTCGTATCGCTCACGCCTTTAATCAAGAGATCGGTGAAGTATTCGCCTATCGGATCATCGAGAAGGAGTAGATCGTGATGCCTATTTTCAATCATAAAGACAGTAAAGTACTCCTCCTTGGCGCGAGTGGAAGAACCGGTCGATACGTTCTCGATCGTTTGATCGAACGAAAGATCAAAACACGTATTCTAATCCGGAATCACGCGACGCTTCCTGCACGTATACTCGAAAATCCCGATATCGACGTGATTCGAGGCAGTATCCGTTCATTCGATCCGATCGCGATGCAAGATCTCGTTCGTGACTGTCGCGTCATCGTCTCCTGTCTTGGACATCGTATTACATTTAAAGGTATCTTCGGTCGCCCAAGAGACCTGGTTTTTGGTGCACTTAAAGGTTTTTGCGCGGCGATTAATGAACAAAAGAGTGATTCGCCCGTTCAAATCATTTTGATGAGCACAACGGCCTGTACGAACAAGAGATTGTGTGAAAAGAATCGTTTGATCGAAAAGCTGATTTTCTCCCTCTTGTTTGTGTTGTTGCCTCCTCACAGAGACAATGTTCGGGCAGCAAATCATTTGATCAAGGATATCGGTAAAAATGATCCTCGGATCGAGTGGGTTCAAATCCGTCCGGATACGCTCATCGAAGGCGATCATAGGACGTCATATGACGTTTTTGCATCACCGACAAAAAGCCCGATCTTTCATCCTGGTCATACGAAGAGAATCAATGTTGCTCATTTCATGGTAGAACTCATAACTAATGAAGACCTATGGAAAACGTGGTCGTATAAAACACCCGTTCTATACGACCACGAAGATGTTGTTATGTAGTTGTTGACCGATCGAAGAAAGAAAGATCAAAAAAACGTTACGAGCACTCCGTAAATCGTGATCACACGAAAAGAAACACGAGAACGCGTCCGGTTAACGGTTAGAAAGTCGTTTCGATCGAGACGTTTTTCATGATTTCATCGAGACGTTTTCTTATGTTAGGACCTAAAGGGATCGGGATTTCACTAAAATCAATCGGATAGATGATCCGATTTTTAAACGGGATCAACGTAATATCGATAAACACGGGTAAG
>CAYUIK010000025.1:0-14319 GCA_964444805.1 uncultured Acholeplasmataceae bacterium
AAAATCGATGAAATCGACGACGTACCCCTCGAACGAGCGCTGGAAAAGCTCTTGATTTTCAAAAATCCCGCACATTCACAAACATCATGAAATCGCCAAAACCAAAAATCGGATTATAACCCTTTTGATCGAATCGATGCCCATCGATTTTAGTGGGTCGATCATGACTTCAGGGGCACGTCCTAAAAAAATCGAGGTATCCGAACGAATCATTCGGATACCTGTTTTTAGTGGGTTCTTTTAGTCGAACCGTCCGCTCTGATATCGATCACCGTCGATCGCGTAATAGAGCCAAAGCGCACGATCCGTTAAATAATCACGAACATACTGGACTTGCTCACTGTAGGTTTGCCTCAAAACGACCGGTTGGGGATTAGGCCAGACGTATCGATCAAGAATATCCCAGCGCTCGAAGTTTCGTTCGGCCTTTTCTTCCATTTGAAGACCCAGATAGGGAATCGCCTGCAAAAGCGGACGAACGGCATCCTGATAGACTTCCTTGTAGCGCAAACGAAAGCGTTCGCGTACATCCGGAATGTCCATCATCAGTTCGAACCAACGATTCTTGTAAGGCAACATCCCATAAAAGTTTTCGGGTCCATAATCGATATAATCGGCGTTGCCCAGGGCAAGATCGAAATCCCAGAGCGGACCGAGCTTGATCTTACCGGCCGGTTGACGGTAAATGAAGACGCTGCTGAACCCCACATCAACATTTTTGAACAGCTCCTGGACGAGAAAATAGTCGATCCAGTTGTCGAGGTCGATGACGTCCTCATAGCCTTGTTTTCTTATGAGTGCGTCTTCGACTTCCCGTAAAACGTTCTGGATGAACGCTGTATGCTCAATCGTATAGAACGGTTCTTCCATCTCGGGCTCTTTGACCTGATAGGGTATACCTTCGATCAAAAACCACTCGCGACCTTCCTGTTCGTTGTTCTCATAGAAACGATGATCGATCTCCAGGAAATAACCGGTGTCAATCATTTTGGGATTGACCTCGACTGCAAGTTTCGTATCATAGACCTCGACTTGTTCGGCCAGCGTATAAACCCCTTCATACGATCCGTTGACATAGAGTTCTACCGTTCGAGTCGAAATCGCGTGTTCGATGTGGTCGAGCAATCCGCTGAACTTGTGAACGAGCGTGTTTCTGAGAAGCGATTTGTCGGAATATTCAGCGAGCAAAACGTACTTCTTGGCTTTGGGCAGGCCCAGAATCGACGTTTTGTCTTCGAAACGGATCCGCAACGGCTTCTTCGGCATGAACCACGTCGAGTTACCCCGTCCGCGAACGCGGACGTCGGTCGTTTCGTGTTCCAAAACATCGCGACCGTTTTTCTTCGTATGAATCCGAATATCGGCATCAACGTATGTTTCGCGCGTGAGCTGATCGAGCGTGATTGGCATTTGAATGTCGATGCGGTTGTCATTCTCAGCCGACTCGAGCGGAACGAGCGTCAGCGGAAACCGCACCGTTTCTGTCGCGAAACCGATACGAATCGTCGCGACGAGTTCGGTATCGGTAACGAAAAAAGGCGACTCGAAGACGAATCGATCCGCGAGCCACTCACCCTCATATCGCCACTCGATCGTTGCCTCATCCGTTTGCGGAAGCACGAAGTCGGCATTAACGAGACGGGGGAGCTGTTCTTTAATGTCGGATACGACATCATCAAAGTCACCGGCCTGATCGCAGGCGATCAGGAAAAGGGCACTGAAAAATAGCATGAGCAGGAAAAGCGTCTTTTTGATCATATATTGATCATCCCGGAGACGCGCACCATGATCTCGGCGAGCATGTGAGCGAAGACTAAAGCGAGCAAAAAATAAGCTGTTTTGATCTCCCAGATCTTCATTTTCTCGAACTTGTTCTCGATGTGAAGCGCCCGTAAAATACGGAGATTGATCGCGAAAAAGATGAGTAATGAGGTAAAATAGATCAGATCTTCGACCATGTACTCACGTCCTTTTCATACTTGACCCGCGCGACTTTTCCGAATATTCTCCTTGAGCTCGCGTTCCTGTTTCGAAAAGTCGACGTTCTCCTGCTTAACCCGTTCAAGACGCTCGCTTTTCGCGCGTTCGAACGCTTCCTTGGCTCGTTCGAGCGTCTTGCCGATCTGGCCTTGCAGCGCCATGACGGTTAGCTTGTCATCCTTGAATTCGACGACCGATTGTTCCAAAACGAAGTAGTTGACGTACTCCGCGGATACGAGCTTGATATGGCCTTTGCCGATATGAACGACCATCGGGATGTGATCCTTCATGATCGCCATCTCGCCTTCCTTGTTTCGGATGACGACGTAGTCGACTTCATCCTCGTAGGACGTTCCCATCTGGGTTAGAACTTTGAAGGTCATAGGGTTTTCGCCTTCTTTAGTGCATCGTCGATCGTACCGACCATGGAAAAGGCCTCTTCCGGCAAGTCGTCGTGCTTGCCGTCGATGATCTCTTTGAATCCGCGAATCGTTTCCCGCAGAGGCACGAACGAACCCGGAACACCGGTGAACTGTTCGGCCACGTGCATGTTCTGAGACAAGAAAACTTGGATTCGGCGGGCCCGATGAACGATGAGCTTGTCCTCATCGGTCAGTTCGTCCATCCCGAGAATGGCGATGATATCTAAAAGTTCATGGTAACGTTGGATCATCTGTTGGACTTTTCGAGCGGTATCGTAGTGGTCCTTGCCGACGATGTGCGGCGCGAGTGCTCGCGATGTGGACTCAAGCGGATCGACCGCGGGATAAATCCCGATCTCCGTAAGCTTTCGACTCAGGTTGGTCGTCGCGTCCAAATGTGAGAAAACAGTTGCCGGAGCAGGATCCGTATAGTCATCGGCGGGGACGTAGATCGCCTGGATCGATGTAATCGATCCGTTCTTCGTCGACGTAATCCGTTCCTGAAGACGTCCCATCTCGGTTGCCAGAGTCGGCTGATAGCCAACGGCCGAAGGCATCCGTCCGAGCAAAGCGGAAACTTCGCTACCCGCTTGAATGAAACGGAAAATATTGTCGATGAACAGAAGAACGTCGGTCTTCTTTTCATCGCGGAAGTGTTCGGCCATCGTCAGTCCGGTTAATCCGACGCGCATACGCGCTCCCGGTGGTTCGTTCATCTGACCAAAAACGAGTGCGGTCTTATCCAACACACCGGACTCCTTCATTTCTTCGTAGAGGTCGTTACCCTCACGGGTTCGTTCACCGACGCCGGCAAACACGGAAATTCCTTCCTTTTCCTGAGCAATCGTGTGGATCAACTCCTGGATCAAAACGGTCTTACCGACACCAGCACCACCGAAAAGACCGATCTTTCCACCCTTGATATAGGGTGCCAGCAAGTCGATGACTTTGATTCCCGTTTCGAGAATTTCGACGTCGCTCGCCAGATCATGGAATGCTGGAGAATCCCGATGAATCGACATCTTAGGCGCGTCATTAAGGTCCGGACCATCATCGATCGGTTCCCCGAGCACATTGAAAATACGTCCGAGCACCATGTCGCCAACGGGTACGCGAATCGAGTCGTTCATCGACTCGACCACGAGGTCGCGACGAAGTCCTTCCGTCGCCTCGAGGGCGATCGTGCGTACGATGTGATCCCCCATGTGCAAAGCGACCTCTAGCGTCACCTTCTTATCGTCTCCTTGAACGATGAGGGCGTCATTGATGGCGGGCAGTTCATCTTCGAAATAAACGTCGACGACCGGGCCAATGACTTGTTTTACGATACCTTGCATGATCGTTCTCCTCTCTTAAACGCTCGATCCATTGACGATGTCAATGATCTCACTCGTAATTTCTTGTTGGCGTGCTCTGTGATATGCCGTATTGAGCTTGGCGACGATATCCTTGGCGTTATCGGTCGCGTTTTTCATCGCGATCATCCGTGATGCGTGTTCGCTTAGTTTGGCATCCGCCAGCGCTGAAAAGATGCTGCTCTCGATATAGACGTCGATCGTCTCTTCGAGTACGTCGATCGGGTCGACATCATAGGCGTACGTTTCACCGACGGACTTGTTCTCGATCTCGATCGGCAAAATGGTCTTATACGTCACGTCCTGCGTTCCCGTATTGATATAGTGATTGTGATAGAGTGTCACGCGATCGATGAACCCTTCCAAAAACGCCTCTTTGATCAGGTGGGCATACTCTCGGAAAACCACGGTGGAAAGGTCATCCCGATGATAGATGATCTGCTTGTTGATCAGCGGTAACGCCTTTTTCTTGGCGAAATAATAGCCTTTCTTGCCCAGGACGAAAACCTGGTAGGTTGTCTTATCCCGGTCTTCGATCGCTTTCGTAAAAGCTTTAAAGAGTTGGTTGTGGTAACTCCCACACAGACCACGATCGCTCGTAACGAGAACGAAGAGTTCGTGCTTTCCATCGTTCGGTTCCGTTAAGCGATGTTTCTCATGGATACTCGAATCGGCTTCTCTTAGAACACGATCGATTTCCTGCAAAAAGGCCTTCGTGTGGTCGAGGAGTTCGGTCGAACGCTTCAGTTTGGACAGCGCGATGTTATGCATTGCTTGCGTAATGCTCGCTGTTTTCTTGATGGCATCGATGCGCTTTTTGATATCCTTGAGTGGCATCTAGATCATCCTCTTCAATTCGCGGATAAAGGTGTCGAGTCCCTCTTTTTCAGGGAGTTTCTTCGTCTCTTGTAGCTCTTTTTTAATCGCTTTACCGCGTTCATTCATATCGAGTCCCTGGTCAATCTCTTTTTCGAGTGCTTTGACCTGTTCGAGTTCGAGATCGTCCATATGACCTTCGGCCAGCGCGTAGACCGAAACGATCTGCGTCGGCATAGAGGTCAGTTCATGGACATCCTGTTTCAGGAGTTCTACGGTTTTCCTGCCTCGTTCGAGTCGTTTCTTGGCTGCCGGATCGAGGTCCGAACCGAACTGGACGAACGCCTCGAGCTCGCGATAATTTGCGAGGTTGATGCGTAGGGTTCCCGCGACTTTTTTCATCGCTTTCCATTGTGCGGCACCGCCGACACGCGAGACGCTCAAACCGGCGTTGATCGCCGGACGAATACCGGAATAGAAGAGTTCACTCGCGAGAAAAATTTGGCCATCGGTAATGGAAATGACGTTGGTCGGAATATAGGCCGAGATATCGCCTGCCTTCGTTTCGATAATCGGCAAGGCGGTAATGCTGCCGCCCCCGAGCTTGTCGTTGAGGCGGGCGGAACGCTCGAGTAGACGCGAATGCAAATAAAAGACGTCCCCGGGATACGCTTCGCGTCCAGGAGGTCTTCTCAAGAGAAGCGAGAGTTCGCGGTAAGCGACGGCGTGTTTCGAAAGGTCGTCATAGACGATCAGTACGTCCTTACCTTGTTTCATGAAGTATTCGCCCATCGTCACTCCGGCAAAAGGCGCCATATAGAGCAGCGTCCCTTCTTTGGATGCTCCGGCAGCGATGACGATCGTGTAATCCATCGCTCCCCGCTTCTTGAACAGTTCGACAAGCGCGGTCACGCTCGATTCTTTCTGACCGATCGCGACATAGATGCAGATAACGTCCTTGCCGCGCTGATTGATGATCGTATCAACAGCGAGCGTCGTTTTACCCGTTTGCCGGTCACCGATGATCAGTTCGCGTTGTCCACGACCGATCGGGACGAGCGCGTCGATGACTTTGATTCCGGTCTCAAGCGACGCATTGATCGCACCCCGCTGCATGACCCCTTGGGCTTTCTGTTCGACCGGAAGGTATGTCGAAGCCTCGATTTCTCCCCCTTGATCAAGCGGAACACCGAGCGGATTGACGACACGCCCAAGCAAGGCCTCCCCGACCGGAACTTCAAAAATGCGCTTCGTCGTCTTGACGAGATCGCCTTCCTTGATTCGGTCGCTGTCACCAAGAAGAATGACACCGACATGGTGTTCTTCCAAGTTGAAGACGAGTCCCCGCACGCCGTGTGGAAACTCGAGCATCTCACCCATCATCGCCTGTTGCAGTCCGTAAACGATGGCGATACCATCGCCGACCGAGAGGACCTTTCCGATGTTTTCGAGCTTGACGTCCTGTTCGAACGATTCGATCTGCCTCTTTATAATTTCAGTCATTTCCTGTACTTTGATCTTGGACACGGGAAAAACACCACCTCTAGATTGTCAATTTCAATTCCTCGAGCTCACGCGCGATCGAACGATCGAGCGACTGCCCGTTATGTACGATCCGAATGCCCCCGATCAGATGCTCGTTAAAAATGATCTCGAGATCGACCTGTCTGCCAAGTCGTTTTTCAAGGACAGATGCGATCGCTTCTTTTTGGGATTCCTTAATCGTCTGGGCCGTATAAATATAGACATGCGCGATTTTCTGATGTTCTCTTGCCAAGTATGCCCAGGCATCATGGATCTCAAAGAACATGTGCATGTGATTCTTGTGGGCGAGCATTTTCAAGAGCGCCAAAAACGAGGCTTCATAGGGAAGCTCCTCGATCATCCGCTGTTTCTTTGTTTCGGATACCATCGGTGAATCCATCAGTTCGATCCACGATTCGTTACCGTCAAGGAGTTCTTTGAAGGTCGCGATCTCATGAGCGATCTGCTCGAATTTGCCGCGTTCGAGCGCGATATCATGGAACGCTTTGCCATAATTGTGTGCGCTCATGTTACGCGCTCGTTTCTTTCGTTAGATCGCTGATGATGTCCTCGTGCATCTGTTCGTCGATCTCGCGTTTTACGATCTTACGGGCGGCCGCGAAAGCGACTTCCTTGATCGCTTCCTTAACGCGTTCATTGGCGCGCTCGATCTCGAACTCGATGTCTTTTTCGGTCTGTTCCATACGTCTTTTAGCTTCGGCTTTCGCGCTCTGGATCAACGCTTCTTGTTGGCGGTAGGCATCCTCGATCAGCTTTTCCTTGAGCGCTGTCGTCTCCGCCTTCATCTTTTCATAATCGGCGTGGGACTGTTCCTGCATCTTTTTCGCTTCACTCCGCTCACGATCAGCTTCTTCAATCGCCTTGGTCAGTGCCTCTTGACGCGTTTCCAAAAAATCGGTGACGCGTTTCCAAAGAAATTGGCGAACGAAAAAGACGAGCACGAGTAGCGCCAATAAGTTCAGCACGACGATGTCCGGTCGATTCATGACCGAGTTCAAACCGTCTTCGATACTTCTCGATACCTCATTGAATATTTCAGTCACGCGATCAAATCCTTTGTGTTTTTATTTATTGATCAAAATGAAAGCGATGATCAAGCCATAGAGACCAGTCGTCTCCGCAACTGCCTGACCGATGATCATCGTTGTCGTGATCTTACCCGATGCTTCGGGTTGGCGACCAACGGCTTCAACGGCTTTGGATGCGGCAATCCCTTGACCGATACCGGTACCAACGCCCGTGAAAACGGCGATACCAGCTCCGAGATATGCGAGTCCGGCGGCATAGAATTCATTAGGAACTACGTCTAAAACGGGTAGAATTTGGTTGATAAGTGTTAGCATACGTATGATTCTCCTTTTTCTTTATTCTTTGACAAAGTCGTCTTCACTGACTTTGATCGAAGCGAATATTACGGTTAAGAGCACGAGCACGATCATCTGAATGATACCAAACCCGATATCGAAAATCAAATGGAAAGCCGGGGTGATCAACGGGGAGACCCACCCCGTAAAGCGATAGATCAGGATGAGCATGACCGATCCGCTCGCGATATTTCCGAAGAGACGGAGCGCCATCGATAAAATCGGTGTGATATCACTGACGAGATTGAGCGGGAACATGACGGCGTATGGCTCGAAGAGTCCCTTCAAGTACCGAAAACTCTGACTGACGAACCCCGTCATCTGAACGATGATAAACGAGGCGATCGAAAGCGAGAAGGTGATGCTCGTATACTTGGTCGGCGTATCGAGGGCGAAAGCGCCGGAAACGTTGGCGAGTAGAACATAGATCGCAAGCGTCAGCGTGAGCGGGGCGACGAAACGCCAGTGCTTGCCGATATAGCCTTTGATCATGTCGTTGTAAAACTCGATCATACTGATGAAAGCCGTCATGAATTTCGAAGGCTTTGCGCGAACGTCAAGTCGTTTGACGCGCATCCCAACAACGATGGAAAGCAAAGCGATAAACGCCATGATCGCAAGCGAGGTCCAAGCATATGCCGGCAGACTCGCCAAATAATCCGTAATCCTATGCATGGCTATCCTCCTCTTGATCCTTTTTGAATAACGGTGTCGCATAAAGGAGCGCACCGAACTTGACCGCCATGAATCCCAACAAAAGGAAGATGAACGTCCGAATCATGACATCCTCACTTCCGTCTTTCGTGTCGAACCAGGCGACTGCGATGATAATCGTATAGAGCACATAGCGCTGGACGATATGCAGCACGAGACGATGCGTCTCGAGCTTACCTTTCGTAATATGAATCATCTGACTGTGGTTGAAGAGCGCCGTAACCGAACCTAAAACAGCCCAAATCAGATATGCATCAAAGAAAACCCATGTGACAAGGGCGAGAACCAGGCCATAGCCGATGGCGATGAAACTAATCGTGTGAACGTCTCTCATAGCGCGCCTCACTCTTCATGAATTGGATGACCGTATAAATGCTTACGGCGATCCCCAAAAATAATCCCGTCGCTCCTAAGATCGTCGGCATCGCACCATCCTCGTCGATCCGAAGCCCGATATAGACCCCGAGAATCGAAAGCCCGGCAACCGTGAAGATGAGCTGGACGACGAGGACGTAAGCCATAAACGCTTTTCGACCTTTACTTCGTCCCAAACAACCGGTCCCCACAATCTCCCAGCCCGGGCACGATATATCCCTTTTCATTCAAACGATCATCGAGAGCGGCTAAGTAAATATTGACTTCCGGGTGGTCTTCTTGTAGTCTTTTGACGCCTTCCGGACAACCGACGAGTCCGACATAGCGGATATCGGTCGCGCCGTGTTCCTTGATAATGTCGATCGCTTTGGATGCCGATCCACCACTCGCGAGCATCGGGTCGACGACCAAGACGACGCTCTGGTCGAAATCGACCGGAAACTTCGCGTAATAGACGTGTGGTTCGAGTGTTTCCTCGTCACGGTATAGACCGATGTGTCCGATTTTCGCGGTCGGAATAATGTTGTGAATGCCTTCGACCATGCCGAGTCCGGCCCGAAGAATCGGGACGATCACAACCGGCTTAAGGAGCTCTTTGACGGTCATCTTGGCAATCGGTGTCTCGATTTCTTTCGTCCGCGTCGAAAGGTCACGCGTAATCTCATAGGTGATGAGCGCCCCGACTTCCGATACGTTCTCACGGAAGGCTTTCATCTTGGTTTCCTTGTCGCGAATAATCGTCATTTTATGGTCGATCAACGGATGTTTGAAAACGAAGACATGGCTCATCGCTGTTCTTCCTCGATCCTTTCGATCTTGTCGATCCGCTTTTGATGTCTCATTTCCGGTGTCGCATGCATATATGCTTCGAGCATGGCAATCGCTTCTTCTTTGGTCGTCGTACGACCACCAAAAGCGATCATGTTGGCGTGATTGTGTTCTTTAGCAAGACGCGCGAGTTCGACATTCGTCACGAGTGCGGCGCGAATCCCCTTGACTTTGTTGGCGGCGATGCTGATGCCGATCCCGGTTCCGCACATGATGACGGCGAAATCAAAACCTTCCTGCAAAACGGCATGAGCCGCCCTTCTCGCAAAGTCCGGATAATCGACCGAATCGAGCGAATACGTTCCAAAATCGGTAAAATGCATGTTGTGCTCTTCCAGGTATGAACGTATTTCCTCTTTGAGAGGATAACCCGCGTGGTCACTAGCTAGGGCTATTTTCATCGGAAATCTCTCCTTTTTGTCTCTTTTGTATTATAACACATAATGGCCCGTTTGGGTCTACAATGCAAAAGCGGAAACAAAAAATGAACGCCATCGGACGTTCCGTCCCTTTTTCTCGCTACAAACAGGAAAAAAGAACCTAGGATCCATTAAAAAACAGAACCGTTTTCTATGCGGCCCTGTTCATCGATTGAGCTTTCTTTCTTTGATTCGCCGTCAACAAAGCCTTACGCAAACGCATGCTTTTCGGAGTGATCTCGATCCGTTCATCGTCGTTGATAAAGGCGAGGCAGGCTTCTAGGTTCATATCGCGCGGCTTTTTGAGTACAACGGTATGATCCTTACTCGACTGACGTACGTTCGTCAACTGCTTTTCCTGGGTCACGTTGACGACAAGGTCACCCTCTTTGTTCGCTTCGCCGACGATCATGCCCTCGTAAACGGAAACACGCGGTTCGAGAAAGAGATTGCCGCGATCTTCGAGTCGACCGATGGCATATCCGGTCGTCAGACCTTGATTCATCGAAACGAGCGCACCCGTCCGTCTATTCCCAACCGTTTTTCGGATCAAGGGACGATGCTCGAGATACACGTGGCTGATGACGCCGTAACCCTTGGTCGCGGTCATGAAATTCGTCATGAATCCGATCAACCCGCGCGAAGGCATCACGTAATGAAGGCGCGCATAATCGCTTCCCTGACGAATTGTTGTCAGATCGCCGTGTCGTTCTCCGACCATTTCAATCACCGTTCCGACGTATTCCGTCGGACAATCGATCTGAACGTCCTCATAGGGTTCCATTTCAACGCCGTTTTCGATCTTGATGATGACGCGAGGGCGAGAGACTTGAAACTCAAAAGATTCACGACGCATGTTCTCGATCAAAATGCCCAAGTGCAATTCACCACGCCCCGAAACGGTCCACGCTTCGGATGACGCGATTCGACGGACTTTCAGGCTGACATCTTTTTGTGTTTCCCGAAAGAGCCTAGCATCGAGTTTGGAGGCCGTCACGTGCTTGCCTTCTTTTCCCGCAAAAGGCCCGTCGTTGGTCAAAAAAGTCATTTCAACCGTCGGTTCGTCGATCGTTAAAAGCGGAAGTGCCTTCGTGCCGCCAAGATAGGTAACCGTTTCGCCAACGTGAATATCGGGTAAACCGGCAATCGAGACGATGTCACCCGCATAGGCTTCCTCGACTTCCTGCTTCAAAACCCCAACATTCTGAAAGATCTTCTGAATCCGAAACTGTACGGTCGTATGATCGAGTCTAAGACAGGAAACCGTCTCGTTGACGCGTAGGGTCCCGGAATAGATCTTACCGATCCCCATCCGACCAACGTACTCATTGTAATCGATCAAAGCGGGTTGAAACAAGAGTTTCCCGCCTTTTTTCTGGTTTGGTGCGGGTACGTTTTTAATGATGGCGCTCAAGATTGGCTCCATCCGTATGTTTTCATCCAAAACCGGTTCATCGTTCGATAACCCTTTGAGTGCGGACGCGTAGAGCACAGGAAAATCCAACTGATCTTCATCCGCTCCCAGGTCGATGAAAAGGTCGTAGATCTCGTTTTCAGTCTTTTGAATATCGGAAAAAGCCCGGTCAATCTTGTTGATGACGACCAGCGGAATCAGTTTGGCGTCAAGCGCCTTTTTCAAGACGAATCGGGTTTGTGGCATGACGCCTTCAAACGCATCGACCAGTAGAAGCACGCCATCGACCATATACATGATCCGTTCGACTTCGCCGCCGAAATCGGCGTGTCCCGGGGTATCGAGAATGTTGATTCGATATCCCTGGTACTGAACCGACGTGTTCTTGGCGAGAATGGTAATACCGCGTTCACGTTCGATATCGTTCGAATCCATGACGCGTTCTTCGAGTTCCTGGTGCGTATCACGGCGCTCACTATGTTTGAGCAGTTTGTCGACGAGCGTCGTCTTACCGTGGTCGACGTGTGCGATAATCGCGATATTTCGGATATTCATGTTTGCCTTCTTTCTTGTTCGTGCCGGATCGTTTTTTCGGAAAGAAAAAAGTCTCAGCGAGACTTCTTTCGCTTCGCTTGGGCTTGTCGTATGTACCTTTCGCGTTGATCGGCGAGACGAATCGTCTCTTCGATCTGTTCACGCGTAATCGTGCCTTCGCGAAGAATCGGGTAGTCCGGTTTCGTCAGATCGACGATCGTCGATGAGACATTGCTGCTCGAGGTATTGTCGTTGAAATGGATCTCATCGACGATATCCCCGTATTTCTCCTTGATTTCCGTCTCATCGAAAAGCGGCGGTTCGCCGCTCTTGTTCAGGCTCGTCACCCAGAGCGGTCCGGTTTCCTTTAGAATGTCCAAAAGGACGGGCTTGTTCGGAATCCGGATGGCGATCGTGTCATGACCGGTTCGCTCAAGATATTCCCTCGATGAATGGAAAATGAGCGTAAGGGGCCCTGGCCAGAACCGGGTCATGAGAGCTCCACCGTGATAACTGATGAGCGCATAGAGCGAAACCTCGTAACGATTGTATGAGAGTACGGGTATTTTCTTGGATTGGTCTCTGCCTTTGATCTTGTAGATGCGCTTGAGCGCCTCCTCGTCATAGACCTTGGCTGCGAGTCCATAGACCGTATCGGTCGGAACGATAATTACGTCACCTTTCTTCATTGAGCACACCTCCTGTACCTATAAATGTCATGCGGTCCTTTCCTTGCATGTCTTTCTTCTGGATGATGACAGCATCCGGAAAGTGCCTGGTCGCGATCGCTTTGATCGCTTGTTTTTGCTGGTATCCGTGTTCGAAAGCGATCAGTGCCTTTTTTCGCAGATGGGGTTTTACGCTTTCGATGATTTCCCGGTAAAACGTCAATCCTCCGAAAAGGGCGACCTTCGGTTCTTTCATGACGATCGCTTGGACGCTTTCACCGAAAGGAATGTAGGGGGGATTGGAGACAACGATGTCAAATGTCCCTTCGATCGCTGCGAAGAGGTCGCTTCGGATGATGGACGCCTTCGTTTTCAAGTGTTTTTGGTTTTTTCGCGCGACGATCAACGCTTCTTCGCTGATGTCACTCATCGTGACCGACATGTTCGGAGCCTCGAGGGCAAGCGTAAGTCCAATACACCCGCTCCCTGTTCCGAGGTCGAGGACATCGATGTTCTGTCCGGCAAAGTAGTCATCGGCATAGCCGAGAACGCCTTCGACGAGTTGCTCGGTCTCCGGTCGCGGAATGAGGACGTCCTGATTGACGATGAAGGGGTATCCGAAGAAATAGGCATGGCCGATCAGATGTTGGACAGGAATGTCTTCCCGGAGATACAGAAAGAGTTTCTTCTGAAACACCGCTTCGATCGCGGCATCGACGTCCTCATCGATGCCAAGATAGAACGCACTCGGGCTTTGGTTCGCTACCGACATCAACAGCAACTTGATCGCATCTTCTTCCTGATCGGGACGTCGAATCTCTTGGCAGGCTTTTTTTAAAAGTGCTCGATAGGTCACGTTTTCTCTCCGGTTAACGTTCGTTTCATGAACTCGTTCAATAAGGGTTCGAGCACGAGATCGAGTTTGCCTTCCATGATGACGTCCAAACGGTTCAACGTCAAACCGATTCGGTGATCCGTGACTCTGTTTTGTGGATAATTGTACGTTCTAATCTTCTCGCTTCGTTCACCTCGTCCGACGAGTGACTTGCGTTCCTCGCCTTCTTTCTCGAGTTGTTCTTGAAGAAAGCGGTCATAGACGCGCGCTTTAAGCAAGCGAAGGGCTTTGTCGCGGTTCTCGTGTTGGCTTTTGCCTTCCTGACAGGCAACGGCGATATTCGTCGGAATGTGCGTTAAACGCACTGCCGATTTCGTTGTGTTAACCGATTGCCCACCGGGTCCACTCGAGTTAAACGTGTCGAAACGAATGTCTTCCCATTTGACGTCGACTTCGATTTCCTCGGCTTCGGGCATGACCAGAACGGTCGCTGTCGAAGTATGGATCCGCCCCTGTGATTCGGTTTCCGGTACGCGTTGTACCCGGTGCGTACCCGATTCGTATTTCAGGCTCGAGTAAACGGATTTCCCCGAGACCATGAATTCGATCGACGTGAATCCGCCCATTGAACCATCCATCGCATTCAATACTTCGATCGTCCAATTGCGGGATTCCGCGTATTTTCCATACATTTTGAAAAGATCACCGGCAAAAATATTGCCTTCATCGCCCCCGGCGGCTCCCTTGATCTCCATGATGACGTTCTTTTCGTCGTTCGGATCCTTCGGCAACAAGAGAACCTTGAGCTTTTCCTCGGTTCTTTCGATCGTTTCTTCAAGCTTCGTCATTTCGCTTTGAACCATGTCGATCAAATCCTGATCCGTCTCCGACTCGATCATGGTTTCAAGATCGCGGTATTCGCTTCGTTTCGCCTTAAAAAAACGATATGTTTCAACCGTTTCCTGGATGTTGCTGGATTCTTTGAGTAGTTCGGTCATTTCCTTGATCTCGAGTTTCCCCGAAGCCACACGGTCCTGGATTTCCTGATAT
>CAYUIK010000026.1:0-5432 GCA_964444805.1 uncultured Acholeplasmataceae bacterium
TGAACGAACTTTGACTTGGGATTCGGTCGGACACGCGATCGGTTATGAAGTCACGGCTCAAAGAGATGGCGAAGAGCCCATCCGTATTTTCGTCGAAACACCTTCCCTCTTGCTCGACCGACTACCGATTGGAAACTACCGACTTTCTGTTAGGGCGAAAGGCGATACGTTCTTCCATATCGACTCGTCGTCTTCCGAAACCATCGACTATGAAGTCGTAGCTATTCAACTCGAAACACCGACGAATCTCCGGATCACCGATGGAGTCCTGCACTTTGATCCCGTTCATCATGCGGTTGAATATGAAGTCAAAATCAATTATACTGAATTTACCACCGATGAACATGTCTTCGACCTGAATCCTTTCGACCTTCCTTTCGGTCAATACGTCATCACCGTCCGTGCACTCGGGAACGACCAGGCAATTCTAGATTCTGCAACAAGCGAACCCTATACGTACGTCATCGAACGCGAACTCGACGGGTTCGATCAACTCGTCTCCGACATCTTAAAGCACGAAGTCAAGGAAATCATTTTCGGTTTTTTAAAACAAAGCGATGATTAGGAGGTTGGGATCATGCAAGACTATTTAAGCGTATTACATACGACCGGTCGGACGCTACAATTCGCCTCGTTTAGCGTCGACCCCGACAAAAAAAGCATTTACAGCACCCCCGAGGTTACGATCAAAATCATCAAAGAAAAGGGACTGAAGGATCGTTATCAGGTTCGGTTCTTTTCCGACTATGACGTTCATGTTCACTACGAACATGAACGCGGACTCGATTATGCTTTCCGGATGCTGGCTTCCATTCAAACCGTCATGATCGGCGTTTACGAAGGTGGTCCGGAATTCCGGATTCGCGGGATCATCGAAGGTTTTTACGGAACACCATGGTCCCACGAAAACCGTCTCGATGCCCTCGATTTCATGAAAGAGGTCGGTATGAACGCCTATTTCTACGCTCCAAAAGATGACAGTTATCACCGTCACTCGTGGCGAACGCTCTATCCGAAAAAGGAATTGAGTCATCTGCTTGAACTCGTGGAACGCTCGAACCAGAATCTAATCGACTTCTACTTTTCGATCAGTCCGGGAAACGATTTCGATTACGCCCAGGATCACGAATTCGAACTGCTCTTCAAGAAGATCGATCAATTGCTCGAACACGGAGTCACCCGCTTCGCGCTTCTTCTCGACGATATCGACTACGAACTGAAGGGTGAAAACAAAGAACGATTCAAACGTCCCGGCCTCGCACACGCCTTTATCACGAACCGTCTGAATAGTTATCTTCAAAGGAAACTGAACGACTACGTGCTCGTCATGTGTCCGACGGAGTACGCCCAGAACTGGAATACGATCTATCGACAGGACCTCAAGGAAACGATGGACCCCAACATCGTCGTTTTTTGGACAGGCTACAATACGGTCGCTGAATACATTCCCGACCAAGACGGTGAGCGCGTCAAAGATATCTTTGGACACGAACTCATCCTTTGGGACAACTATCCGGTCAACGACATGGCAACCGACCGAATCTTTCTCGGCCCGATCGTCAATCGTGGAAAAAATCTCGCGCAGACGCATATGGGCGTCATCGCCAACCCGATGGTCGAGTGGCATCTATCAAAGGTTTCACTGCTCACGATGGCCGACTACATGTGGGCCCCACACGACTATGATCCGGATACGTCTTATAACAAAGCACTCCAAAAACTGACTAAAGATCAACCCGATCTTAAAAACGACCTCAAGGCGTTTACCGAAAACAACCGCGATTCCCTAATTCGACGCTACACCCCAAAAGCGATCGACAAGGCCGTCGAAACGCTCGACATGGACGCTTTGAACAAGTACTTCACGCAGACGAACAATTCATTCGCTCGCCTGAAAATGCACTACCGGAACCGAGCATTCATCGCTCAGGCCATGCCTTGGTTCGAACGCTTTGATCAGGATTTCGCGCTTTTTAACAAAATACGGCAGGAAACGGCAACCAAGGCCGATACCGCCTACATCGCTCAAGCGAAGCACACGCTAGGTTCAAACGTCATCGCCGCTCTCGCCAAAAGACTCGGTCTCTATGATGGCCCAGTTCACCGAAAATCCTACGCCGACTTTTGGGACGGCAGGAAAAGTGATCGCGATGAAACGATTTGACGTCGTCGTCATCGGTGGAAGCATCGGTGGCGTACTCGCAGCATATCGGGCGGCCCGTTCGAATAAGCGCGTTCTTCTCACCGAACGGACGCCTTGGATCGGCGGCCAGTTCACGAACCAAGCGGTACCGCCGGATGAGCATCGCCACATCGAGGATTTCGGAGCGACACGCTCCTACCTCGCTTTTAGAAATCGCCTACGTGAACACATGAAAGATCGATTTCCGATTTTGGATCATATTCGAGAAAACCCCCGTTGGAACCCCGGTCACGCTTCGGTCAGTCGAATCGCTGCACCGCCAAAAGTCTTTCTCCACCTTTTCTATGAACTCATCAATCCTTATCTGGTCAACGGTAACTTGACATTGATGACCGAAACCGAAGCCACTGACGCGATCGTCAAAAATAATGAAATCGAATCGATCACGATCCGTCATGTTCGTTCGAACATGGTTGAAAACGTTCGCGCTTCCTATTTCATCGACGCAACGGATACCGGAGAACTCTTTCCTTTGACCGGAACCGAGTATGTCACGGGCGCCGAAAGTACGTATGACACGGGCGAAGCGAACGCCCCCGATACTGCCGATCCAAAGGACATGCAGCCGGTTACGTGGGTCGCTGCAGTCGAACTCAATGAAAACGGGCTCAAGATCGAAAAACCAGATGACTACGACTTATTCAAGTCACTGATCTGGCCCTGCGGCACCGAACCCGTCCTAAGCATGTACGGACCGGATTCGACGACCGGACGGACGAAGCGTTTCGCCCTCTTCGACGGTGAGAACGAAGGGTTGTTCGCACTTTGGTCCTATCGACGGATCCTGGTTCCCGAGGATTACGAACCCGGATTCACCCCTGAGATCTCATTGATCAACTGGCCTCAAAACGACTATTTCCTCGGAAATCTCTTCGATGACGACCAGGCGATCCTCCACGCGAAACGAGCCCGTAACCTAACCAAATCCTTAGTCTACTGGCTTCAAAACGAAGCCCCCAACGCCAACAAAAAGGGTTATCCCATGATTTCCCTTCGAACGGACGTCCTCGGTACCGACGACGGTCTCGCCCTAGCACCCTACATCCGTGAATCGAGGAGACTGATCGCCGAATACCGAATTACCGAGAAGGACATCGGAGCACAATACAACGCGACCCTCCCTCATTACGCGGATTCCGTGGGAATCGGATCCTATCCGATCGACCTCCACATGACAACCCGAAGCCATCGTTTTACCTATGCTCGGAGTTGGCCGTTCGAAATTCCTTTAGGCTCTTTCATACCCATACGCATGAAAAACCTCATTCCCGCCTCGAAGAACATCGGGACGACCCAACTCACCAACGGATGCTATCGTCTTCATCCGGTCGAATGGAACATCGGTGAGGTCGCGGGGCTCCTCGCGTCTGAAGCGATCGACACGCATGTTTTTCCCAAGGATATCCGCGCCGATAAACAGCGCTTGTCCGAATTCCAAAAAAAACTCGATCATGCCGGCATCACGCGCCATTGGCCCAATGACGTCATGATCACGTGAAAGGTGCGCCATGAACAAACATATCGTCCACATCGTCTTCCACACGCATTGGGACCGTGAGTGGTACTACCCCTTCGAAACATACCGATATCGTCTCATCGAAGTCATGGATCGCGTTTTGGAAGCACTCGAAAAAAGTGAGATCGACTGTTTCATCCTCGACGGGCAGACGCTTCCCCTCGAGGACTATCTCGAAGTCGTCGATGCAGAAAAAAAACAGCAGGTCCGCTCCTATATTAAGGACAACCGACTGATCATCGGTCCTTGGTATATCGCTATGGACGAATTCCTCGTACAGGGCGAAAGCATCATTCGTAATCTCGAACTCGGAATGAAAACGTCAAAACGCTACGGAACACCCCAAAAACTCGGCTACATCCCGGACACGTTCGGCCATATCGGACAAATGCCCCAGATCCTTCGTAATTTCGGAATCGAAGATGCCATGATGTGGCGCGGCATTCATCCCGAACAAAACGTCTGTTTCTTCGAAGGAATCGACGGTTCGAAGCTCTTTACGATCTTTTTGAACGAAGGCTACTATCTGCATCATTTCAATGAGGACGACTTTGAAAAGCTCGTTCCCGCTCTCGTCGAAAAAATCGCCAAAAAAAGTCCTTCCGAACACTTGGTCCTCCCCCTTGGCGGAGATCATCTCATGCCTGTCCGCTCGAATCTGAACGAACGGATTCGTTCCCTAAACGAACACCCCTTGTTCGACTATCGAGCAAACGACTATGAATCCGCCCTTTATGCGATCAAGAACAGCCTGAATCAGAATCGGCTTGAAATCATCAAAGGCGAACAACGACACAACAAAAACGCCTACATCCTTCCCAATGTTCTTTCTTCACGAGTCTATTTGAAAATTATGAATCAGACACTCGAAGACCTTCTGATCGGGCACATCGAACCGCTCATGGCTGTGATCTCCGACGATGACTCGCGGCTTCTTTACCTCGAACGCATCTGGGAGGAAGTTCTCAAAAACCAACCCCATGACAGCATATGCGGCTGCAGCGTGGATGCCGTACACGCCGAAAACGAGATGCGTTACGTCAAAGCCATGCAAATGATCGAATCCCTGGAAAAAGGACTTCTGTCTAAGAACCATCTCGCGAATGAAGAAACCAATCGCATCAAACGAACACGTGACGACGACCGTTTTTTCAGTGTTTTCAACCCTCATCCCCGACCCTATACGGGCATGGTCCACGGCTCGCTTTGGCTCGCTGGCAAGAGACAGTCCTTCGCTCTTATCGATGATCAAGGACACATTCAAAACCCGATTCTACTCGCATCTAAACCGGACCGTAAGTTCACTTCTCCCCTCGACCGTCCACCACTCTTTCAAAACGGTACGACGTACCATCTCGCCTTCCGTGCCAGTAATCTCAGATCAACGGCACTAAGTTCTTATCGCGTCATTCCCGGTTCCTTCCAAAAAGCTGAAAAAACGGAAGACCGAACGATCGGAAACGACATCATCCAAATGACGCTACAAGACGATGGTACGCTTTCGGTTACGGACAAAAAGCGCGACAAGACCTTTACTGGCTGGCATCGCTTTTATGCTGAACTCGACGCCGGTGACTCATATAATTATTCAAAACCGGAACGGGACACGGTATCCTTTCCCGAACTCGTCGGTCACCCCGAAGTCACAAGGTATCCCGACCGTGAGACATTGACCTATGCGCTCACGCTCAGAACACCACGCGCTCTATCCAA
>CAYUIK010000027.1:0-7850 GCA_964444805.1 uncultured Acholeplasmataceae bacterium
GAGCCATTACGTCGAAGACGTTGAACGCATCGCCGATTATATCGCGATGATGGATGACGGGAAAATCGTGCTGTTTTCCGAAAAGGAGGCGTTGCTCGACCGGTATGTGGCCGTCAATCTCGATTTTGAAAATCCGGCTAGAACCGATATCATTTACCCAGTCAAGCATGCTTTTGGATATCGGGGGATCATGGAAAGTCGTGATGCGAAAAAGCATGGTTTACCGCTAACGCGCCCTAGCTTGGAACAGATTTTCGTTCACTTGTGTCAACCGGAGGTGGCCTAAATGCGGTATTTCAACTATTACCGGCTTTTGACACTTAAGCAGCCAAATCGGATGGGTTTCGGGTATGCCATGCTTTTCATCATCGTCTATCTCGTTCAGTGGAACCTCTTGTTCAGTGAACCGGGCGTAACGGGTATTGGTTTGGGTAATCTATTTGTCTTCTCCCTGTTCACGATTTCGGTCTATGCGATTCAGACGCGATTCGATCCGACGAATCCGCTCTATCAGTATCCGCTGGTTGCGAAAGAACGCGTCAAATACGAATATATAAGCGTCGTTTTCGTCTTTCTGGCAACCGTGCTTTTATTGGTCCTTTTCATGTATCTGATCATCGGTCTGGTCGCCTTGTTCGGCTCGATCGACATGACGGACGGCAATGTCGTGCCGGCGAATGCCATGGGAGATCTCTATGTGGTCGTGCACTACCTTTTCCTGTTCGCGTTCGTTATGCCTTTGTCCTATCTCGAATCGGTCAGAAAACGTTTCGTTCTCGGCTTCGTCGTTTTCGTTCTTTCGAGTTTGATGCACGTCATCGTTCTGTTATCGCTTACGGGAAGCGTACAAAGGGGCGACATGAGACAAGCATTTCTTGGTGCCTCGGAGGCTACGATTCTTGTACCTGTTCTATTGAGTCTGGCTCTGACATCGCTCTACGCATCCTACCGTTTATCCGTGAAGATGAATGCGTACAGATGATTCAAAGAGTTTCTGTACCAACAAAAAACAGCGTTCTTGGACGTTGTTTTTTTGTGTAGTCCTTGTTTCGGGCTAGTCTATGACGGATCGATCTTGAGTTTCAAGATTTCTTCATCGTCGTCCATCACGTTCGTATCGACGAACCCATAATCGATATAGAACTGGTAGGGCATGGGTGTCTTCATGTCGCAGGAGACATAGAGATACCGCACGCGGTCTTCCCGACATTTACTTACGAGCAGGTCGAGCACGACTTTTCCGTACCCCTTTCTTTGAAAGGGCCGAGCGATCATCATGCGCCAAAGGAAATACGCGGGTTGGTCCTCTTTTTTGATGTCCTCGTCCTTGAGCGCGACCATGACGAATCCGATCGGGTCATCGTTTAAATAGATCGCTTTAGGCCAGGCCAAACCGGGATTGACGTAGGCTTGGGCGATCGAAACGACGTTCGGGGCGACGCATGTTTTTTGGGCGGAATCAAGCGTATCCCATAGTTCGATGATTTTGAACAGGTTTTCTTTGGTTATGTCTCTTAGAGTAATCATGATGCGTACCTCCATCGATATCAGTCTACCATAAATGACTATTGATCATAGGCATAATATCGTTTTAAGATGATCGTCGTCTCGTCACGATTTTTGATGATTTCAATGTCATCGATCAAAGAACCGAGGATATCAAGCTTGTTTTGTGAGTCCGTACCATCTAATAATTCCCAGCCATATACTTCAACTTCAATTTTTCTTTCTCGACTAATTTTCTCTTTCATGTAGTCGGAGATTTTTGCAGTAATATTCTTCGATCTAATCGTGAACGTCACATCTCTTTGATTTGTTGAGAAAGAGATCGTGAAGTCGCTCACATCATGTAACATCAGAAAATGACTCAACTGTTTTATGATTTTTGCATCGACGCTATATTCGGCTCTATTCATCTTGGACCTCCACGTTATTGTTTTTCTTGATCGCCTCTAAAAAAGGAATCATGAGTGCAGCCACAAATCCAGCTGCGAATCCGTTATTATACAA
This sequence comes from uncultured Acholeplasmataceae bacterium, assembly GCA_964444805.1. Taxonomy (GTDB): domain Bacteria; phylum Bacillota_I; class Bacilli_A; order Acholeplasmatales; family Acholeplasmataceae; genus RECG01. Next base: position 2,011 of record CAYUIK010000027.1, read on the forward strand.
ATCGAAACCTCCCTGAAATGCATAAGCTAATGGTGTAATTAGAATATGAATGAATCCAGCAATCATACCAATGAATGGACCGTATCGACCAGCTATTGGTGATACCGCCGTCACAAACAAAAGGGCGATAACCATACCGACACTATCCAAAGAATAATTTGTTAGAACCACGCCTAACCAAGCACCAAATATGACAGGCAAAGCATTTTTTGGATGTTTACCAAAAGCGCCAAATCCCATCACAGTCAAAACACCACCCATAACCGGGCCATTCATTTTTAAATCTAATATCAGTATGATACCGATCGAAATAAACCCCATAACAGCGACATTTAACATGGTTATTGGTCTACCGTATTCACTAATGAAATCACTGACCAAACGACCACTGCTCTTCATCAACTGGGGATATTTTTTCAATACTTTAGCGTCTGAAACGAAGGCGAAAACTAAAAAAATGGCGGATAGACCTAAAATAATAATGATCAATTCTAAATGGTAAATTTCACTCGTTGGTCCGCCGACATTAAGATCAACATTTAGACTGTGCAAAATAACAGCAAATAGCATGGATAGTACACCTAAGGCAAATCCAATGTTATATAAATTGTATCCCCTGTGAAACCTCATGGTGTGTGCCGAAAATGATGGCAAAATAAAACCAGCAAGAACACCGGCAAGGATACCAACAGGAACACCGACATACAAGGGCCAACTCGTTCCGAAAATCATGAAACTTACTAAAGGACTAATGCCTGTAGAGAACAAAACCACGATAATAAAGGACTTATACGGTAGCTTTTGTGTCCGAGCATATAAATAGATCCCCAAATAGATCGGCAACGTATTAAACATGTTTTTACCAAAAAAAGAAAATCCGGCAATTGTGAGGACACCAGCAAATACAGGTCCCGACATTTTTATGCCTAGTGACCGCAATAGAATAATATTAAATAGTAAAATCGTTGCAACATTGAACAGGGTTGCTCCTAAACCACCAATTCTTAAATAATCCGATATTAAAACACTGGGGCTTTGTAAAATGCGCAGATAACCATAATAGATCTCTTTTGGTGTATCAAAAACAAAGGCTAGAGCAAACAATAAAACAAAAATGATCGGAAATAGCATTCTTTTCTGCAATCGTGTTGTTAGGTCCATGGTAGTCTCCCTAAAAAAATATCTATATCTATCTTAACATATTTCACATGACTAAGGTTAGCGTTTATTTATTACATCTTGACGGGGTGAACGAAGCATTTGTTTTCAAAACACCTAAACACGTATAATTAAGCTATTATATCCCGTTCGACTTCGAAAGATTCGAGTTTTGTCCGGTTCGGCCACGTATGAAGGAAGAAATCGATGTCGAAGACGGTATTTTTGTTTTCGATGTCGAGGACGACGGTGACCGGTTCATCCGGATCGAATCGTCCCTTGGTCGGATACATGGCGATGATTCGGATGCTCTCTTCGTCTGTTCGACATCCGAGCATGATGAAAGAACAGGCGATCAGGTAAACGACAAAGACCAATTTTTTTATGGGTCAAAGACCTCTTTCCTAAGCATTCGATTGGATGTGTGTCTGTAAACGTTATGTTCGCACATAGCATATCACAACGTTTTGTGAAGTGTGTTTATTGAAATGGCCGGACAGTCTTTACAAGGCGGCGTTTTCATAGTATAGTGAAATTATAGAAAACATAAAAAAACGAGATGGGAGAATGAACTTATGAGCATGCGAAAAGGGTTGTTGGTCATGGTCATCGTCATGACAAGTTTGGTTTTTGGGTCTTGTGAAGAAGTGATCGGAGTCGAACGTACCGAAGAAGTTGCGTCTCTGATCATTGAGGAAAGGCTCGCGGGAGGAGCAAACAGCAGCGGATCCGTAGCGATCATGGACGGGGGACGTATCGTCTATCAGGATGCTTTCGGCAAAGCCGATCGCGAAGAAAACATCGATGCCGATGAAGAGACCGTCTACAATATCGGTTCCGTCAGCAAGCTCTTCGTGACGGTTTCGGTTCTCATGCTGGTCGATGAGGGAAAGGTCGAACTCGACGAACCGGTAACAACTTATTTGCCCGATTTCGTCATGGCCGACGACAGATATCTAGACATTACCGTGCACATGCTGCTCAACCACTCATCGGGGTTACCCGGTTTCACCGTCTGGAACAATCTCGCCCATGCCTATAACGAAGAGGTCTATGACGAACTCTATGACGCCTTGGCCCAATCGACACTCAAACACGACCCCGGTGAACTCATGACGTATTGTAACGACGGGTTCACGTTGGCGGAACTCGTTGTCGCGGAAGTTTCGGGTATGGAATTTTCCGATTTCCTCATGACGCGGATTTTCGAACCGCTCGGTATGAATTCCAGCGGTTTCGGACTCGGACGAATGGATGATGTTTCAAATCCGGCCTATTATTACCGGATGTCCGGTGAAAAAGAGCCGCTCGAAGTCGTTTCGATGCTGGCATCCGGAGGCATATCCTCGACGCCGAGCGAACTTTGTCTGTTTACCGAAATATTCAACGGGAATTCCGACCTTCTCTCCGAGGAAGCCGTGGAACTCATGCTTGACATGCAGACCAGCGATTTTCTGGAAGAACTGGATGGTGACGGTTTCGCTTTCGGTCTCGGATGGGATTTTGCCGGCATTCCGATTTTTTCCGATCCGGACATCCTCATTTACGGTAAGAGCGGAGGGACCGCTCACTATGAATCGATGGTCTATACGGTTCCTTCGATTGGCGTATCGGTCGCGTTCACGGGATGTGGAACCTCATTCGGCGCCGTAGGCATCGCTTTTGAAATCTTGGAAACCTATCTCGAAGAACAGGGGTTCATCGTTATAGATGACGAACAGCCGTCTTTCGATGAACCACAACCGATCGATCCAGAAATGTATGCGTATGCCGGTTTTTACACGACCGGTGAACAATTGATTGAAATCGAGTTCGATGAAGACGATCGGATGTATTTCGGTATTTACCAGGACGGAGAGCGAGTGACCCGTATCGAAGCGGTCACCTACGACGATTACTTCGTCGTCGGAAGTACGACATTCTATTTCCGGACGGTTGCCGAAACGTCTTATCTGATGCAATACATGTTCGGTGGTGTTGCTGATGTGATGGAAATGCCTGCTGCCGAGAAAGTGTTGGACATCGAAAATGCCATGACTTTGGATCTGCCGGAAGACGACGTTCTCTGGCTTCGTGTCGACAGCCATCCCATGGAAGCAACCGCCATTCTCGAAACACACATCCAACAACTCAGCTATAATGAGCATCTGCCCGGATACGTGAACTTCCACGGCATCAAGCGCATCGATTCGTCGACGGAGGCCGGTATGGCAGCGAAGGCGATCAGAGATCTCACCGAAATGAAACTTGTCGATCAGGGTGGCGATTACTGGATCTGGCTTTCCGGAGCACTGTATATGCCCGGTCGTCTGGCTTCGAATATGACGGTGGAAACCGCTGAAGTGGCAATCGGTGATGAAGGTTATGTCGAATGGTTCGTCGCTTCGGAAGATCTCGATGTCACATTCACCTGGCCGAGCGACGGTCGTATCATCGTCTACGGTCAGGAGGGCATTTTATATGACAATCTATATCACGATGATTCGGTCTTCATACCGGCCGGCAGCCTGATCGAGTTTTTAGGCAACGAGGGTGACGTGTTCGGTGTTGAATGACCGTGCTATGAGATCAAGTGAAACAAAGTGAGTAAAACGTAGAAAAAAACAATAAAGCTCGGTCCGACGTCGGACCGAGCTTTTGTCTTTTCAGAGTACGGACATTTCCGATGGATCTCCTGATATCTCATTACGATCATGATCCGTCATGTGACGACTACGAAACGACATGATCGATAGATGATCGAAATCACGGTTTTGCGAGCTCGGGCTGAGGGAACCAGGATTTCGTCCGATTTGCGATTTTGACCAGAAAGAGCATGACGGGAACTTCGACGAGAACACCGACGATCGTGGCGAGTGCGACACCGGGGTTCAAAGGAAAGAGGGCGATGGCGACGGCGACGGCGAGTTCGAAGAAATTGCTGGCTCCGATCATGCCGGCGGGAGCAGCGACGTCGTGAGGAAGTTTCAAGAGTCGCGCGCCCGTGTAGGCGATGAAAAAGATGAGGAAGGTCTGAATGATCAGAGGAATACCGATCAGAACGATGTGAAGGGGATTGTCGATGATCAGTTGGCTTTGAAGCGAGAAAATGAGAATCAAGGTGATCAGAAGACCGGATATCGTGATCTTGCTGAATTTGGGGATGAACCGATCATTGTAGAACTCGAGTCCCTTGTGGCGGATGACGTAGTATCTCGTCAGAGAAGCGGCGAAAAGCGGGACAACCACGAAGAGTACGACCGATAGAAAGAGCGTTCCCCAAGGGACGACGATACCGCCAATGCCGAGAAGAAGACCGACGATCGGAACGAACAGGAGGAGAATGATGAGGTCGTTGGTTGCGACCTGAACGAGCGTATAGGCCGGATTTCCTCGCGTGAGAGAACTCCACACGAAGACCATGGCCGTACACGGAGCGGCACCGAGTATGACGGCACCGGCCAGGTAATCATTGGCGAGGTCCAAAGGAATGATGTGTTTGAAGATGACGAGAAAGAAAAGGCTTGCGATCCCGAACATCGTAAATGGCTTGATGAGCCAATTGACGACCCATGTCAGATAGAGTCCTTTGGGATTTTTACCGACGTTTTTGACTGAACCGAAGTCGATCTTGAGCATCATCGGATAGATCATGACCCAGATCAAGATGCCGATCGGGATGTTGACGCTGTAGATTTCGAATCGGTTTAAAAAATCGGGGACTACAGGGATAAATCGTCCGATCAGGACACCGAGTCCCATACAAAGCAGGACGAAGAGGGTCAGATACGTTTCGAAGAAGCTGATGCTTTTGGTCTTTTCGTTCATTACGGTTGTCTCCTTTTTGGTCTATTGGTTTAAAATGCACAGGATGGTTCGTCCGCGTTTTTGAGCGTGTTCAAAAAACGGATCATGTCCTCGATCCTGCTTCGATCGATGGTATAGAGAATTCGATTCTTATCGCGCTTGGCGTGGGCCAGACCGCCATCCGAAAGCAACTTCAAGTGATAGGAAAGGGTCGGCTGGGACACGGTGATCTTGTCGATCAGAGTGCATCCGCACGTTTCTCCCTTCAACAGCAACTCGATGATCTCGAGTCTTGTCGGATCCGATAACAGTTTGAAATGATCGGCCATATCGTTTTTCACAAAACCACCTCTATCGATAGATATCTATATAGATGAACATCTATATAGTAACACAGGCTTCGTCATTCGTCAACACGAAAGACCTGCCTTTTACGCATTGTTTACGTTGATAGTCCGGGAAAGAAAAAAAGACATGAAAAAAGCGACCTTTCCCGGGAAAAGTCGCGTATTTCCGGTTCATGTTCCAAAGGACGGATCCGGGTATCAGAGGAAGTCGTCGATCGAGAGCCTGTGAATCTTTTCATGCTCGGGAAATGCGCTCATGTATGCGAATACGTCGCTTGGATCGGATAGAATGCCGTGAGCACGGCACGTATCCTTGACCATCCGGTCCAGGATCACGTGGTTTTCGCTTCTGATTTCGTAACGGTTTCCATACGTGCTTTGGTATTTCTTTCGCAGGTTCGGAAAGTGTTCGTCGAGCTTTTCATAGAAGTATTCGCGATTGCCCGCCCGAAGCGTCAGACCAGCACCGAACCAGATGATCCCCTTGACATCGTTTTTGATACAAGCATCGAGAATGCTTCGAACGTTTTCTTTCGTATCGTTGATCCA
>CAYUIK010000028.1:0-39101 GCA_964444805.1 uncultured Acholeplasmataceae bacterium
GATACGTCGAGGTTTTCGATGGTGTAGGCGGATGTTGTTGCGAGCATCGCTCGCGTCAGAACAACGCCGCTCAAGCCGATATAGGCACCTCCATCCAAACCGATGTGGACGCGGAGGGCCAAGATCTCGTTGTTTTCACCGATCGCCGCTTCCATGTGCGTCTTCGACGGGTGTCTTTTCGTCGTAACGATCATGTCCTCTTCCCGCTCATAGATGAGCTTGACGGGCTTTTTGACCTTTTTGATCGCCACGGCGAGTTGACAGGCCATAAGCGAGGGAAATTCCTCTTTTCCCCCGAAGGCTCCCCCGACGGCGGCTTGGATGACGCGTACGTTCGCATCCTCGCATCCAAGCGTATTCACGACGGCATTCTTGACGTAATAGGGGCACTGAATCGAACCATAGAGCGTGACTTTCTCGCCGTCGAGATAGCCGACGAAGCCTTGCGGTTCGATATAGGCCTGTTCCTGATAACCCGTCTCGTAGGTGGAAGATATCGTTCTTTTTGCCTGCAAAAAGGCGTCTTGCGGGTTCCCTTTGACGAAGGACTTGTTGAATTTACTGTCCGTAAGATCGAAAACGGGATCGCGTTCTTCATACGTGATGCTGATGGCGCTCAAAATGTGGGCAAGCGTCGTCGGATCGGGTCCGACCACGAGCATGATCGGTTCACCGATGTGGTTGACGATACCTTCGCTGAAAACGGGCCAATCCTCGAAGATCATCTTGACGTAGTTTTCTCCGGAAATGTCCCTGTAGTCGATCAGCGTATATCCTTCCGGCAGGTAGGGAACGTGGATATGTACGATTTTGGCATGGGCTTTGGTCGAACGCACCGTGCGGGCGTAAAGCATGTCTTCGAAGGTGATGTCGTCGACGTATTTCGCCTGACCCGAAATCTTTTCGTCGTTGTCGACCTTGTCGATCGAAATCGATATGTCCTTTTTCATCGACCGTCCCCCCGTTTTGGCATGATGATCGCGTTGGTCGGACACGTCGTTACGCATAGACCGCATGCAAAACATGTCTCGGCGTCAAATGTGATGACATCCTTCATCTCGATCGCGAAATAGGGACATACTTCGACGCAGCGATTGCAGCGGATGCATTTCTCTTCGATCAGTTCGGGTACGCTTGCCTGATAGGATACGTTGTTTTCAAGCGTCGCGAGAATGACATCTTGGACGCTTGCGAATCCATAGGCTTCGAGCCGTTTCGGAAGATCTGTGATGATCTTCTGGTAGAGGCCCTTGCCCTTGATCAGTGCGGCGGAAAGCATCTGTACGGCACTCGCGCCGGCGAGAAGAAATTCGATGACGTCATCAGCGGACTTGATTCCACCGACGCCGATGACGGTTAGTGACGGCTCGGCCCGTTTAATCCGATAGACGGTTGCGAGCGCAAGATTTTTGATGACCGGTCCGCTCGTCCAGACGAAACCCTGTTCGTTTCCGTATAGGATCTTACGTTCCTTGATGTCGATCTTCATGGTCGGTCCGAGCGAGTTGACGGCAACCACGCCTTGCGCACCGTTTTCCTTGATCGTTTTCGCGAAAGCGGCGGGATCGGGAATGTGGGGGCTGATCTTCATGTAAAAAGGCTTTTCGGTATGCGAACGGATCGTCTTGACGGTTTCGGCGATCACGGAAAGATCCGTGCCGACGTAGTGCGTCGAGATCTCGAAAGCGTCGGCGAACCGATCAAAGATCGGCACGAGCAGTTCCATGTCTTCCTGGGAATAACCGAGGCTGACGATTAAAGGACGATCCTTTGTTTTCATGTATTCGGGTAAAAAGGTATCTTGCCACATCGCATAGGGATGTTCGCTCCAGAGTTCGGAATTCATGACGAAATCACGATCCCCGTAGATGCACGGTTTGGGGACCTTTGGCAGTTTGCTCGAGATCGTCTTTGTCACGACCGCGCCACAGCCGGCATCCTGCATAAAGCGAAGCTTTTTAGCATCGCCGACGAGCGGCCCGGAGGCCGGCATCAGCGGATTGGCAAGTTTCAGTCCATCGAAAGTCGTTTTAAGATTCACGTGATTTCACCTCTTGATCGATTTTTGTCCACAATTTTTGCGCGGATTGACGTGCCTTTCGGTAAGCGTGAACCAAGTTGTGCTCGACCTCGTAGTTCTTGACCCGTTCGATTCCGGCGATAAAGACGTGTTTTGGTCGAAAGTTCATAAAGAGTCCGAAAAAGAGGTGAGCAAAAGCATTATCGGCATCCATCGGCGTCGGCGGTATATAGGGGACGAGCATGATGTCGGCGTCATAATTCTTTTCGATTCGGCCGATTTTAATACCGAAGAGTCGATTGGTATAATCATACGTATCATCGATCATGCGCCTGAGATCACCGAGTCCAAACCGATTCGGTGTACCATAGTCATGGTGCATGGAATAATAGATATGCGCGTATTCGCTCGCCATTGAACTCGAGATTCCGTCGTTTCCAATGAGTACGGGAATCCCCTTGTCGAGAAAGGCCTTGATACGTGGGAGCCCGACGCCGTTGTTCATATTCGATGTCACATTCGCGACGATCGCACAATTTTTTCCTTTGATGATATTCAGTTCGTCGTCGGTGACGTAGATGCCATGGGCGATCAAACTGTTTTCATTGAGCAGTCCATGTCTGTTCAGACGATGCACGACGCGTTCGTCATATTTTTCATGGGCATCATCCTGATCCATTTCGCTTTCGGCGACATGAATGTGAATCGGCTGATCACCGATCCTTTCTTTGATGCGTTTGAGGGTGTCCTCGGAAAGACTCATCGAAGCGTGCATGCCAAAGAGACCTCGGGTCCACTTCGTCTGATTGTTCTTATGAAAGGCGATGTTTTCTTCGATGGCTTCTTCGACGTCGAAACGATCGCTCGTTTCGAAGGCGAAGGCGCCTCTTAGACCGACGCGTTCGAACACGGCTTTCTTGAGTGCGTCCAAGGACCCTTTGATGACGCCGCTCGCGTGGTGATCGATCAGTGTCGTGACACCGTTTTTGAGATAGTCGATGCTTTGGACGATCCCGCTGTCTTCGATCATGCCAAGATCGAGATTCCGGTCGAGAAGCCACCAGAGCTGGTCGAGGATCTCCTGAAAATTGGAGGGCGAGAAAGGTACGGAAAGGCCCCGCGAAAGCGTCGAGTAGATGTGAGCGTGTGCGCACACGAAACTCGGCATGACGATCTGGTCGCTGCCGTCGATGATCTCGTAGTCCTGGTCCTTGAAATCGGTCATCGGTCCGGTTTCGATGATCTTGTGGTCAAAGACGACATAAGCGTCTTTAATCAGTCGATCCTCGTCGTAGATGGTCGTATGAATGATCGCTTTAATCATCGTTCTTCCCTCCTTTAATAAGTTTCCCCTTATGTTTGTGCAAGCCGTTTTCGTCTAGGACGAACGTCCCACGAATCATCGTATGCGTGACCCGACCCTTTCCCTTCAGGCCTTCGTAGACCGAATAATCGGATGTCCCATGGTTTCCTTGGAGCACGATGCCTTCTTCGGGTTGGAAAAAGAAGAGGTCGGCATCATATCCTGCCTGGAGTTTTCCCTTGTTTTTCAGTCGGTGAATGCGGGCAACCGATTCGGTCATCCGGTTGATGACCGAATCCCCCAAGTGGCCGTACATGACATTGAAACTGTGTTCGATACCACCGATTCCCAGCGGCAAGTCCTTTAAGGTCTTATTGTGTTTGTCCGTTTTCATGAAGGCACAGTGATCGGTCCCAAACGTATCGATATGGTGCGCGTATTCGAAGAGGCGGTTTCGTTCCTCTTTTGACCTAAGCGGTGGCGCGAACGTATAGAGCTCACCGTTCTCTTTTCGCAAGACGTCTTGAGTGAACGTGAAATACTGGGGACAACTTTCGATCAAAAAGTTCTTATGTATGATTTCCGGATAACACGTGACGAGCGCGGACAAGGTATCCCCCGAGCTCAAGTGAACCATGTAGAGCGTTCCGCCATAGGCTTTGACGAACCCAGCGAGTTTGAGCGCTTCCGTCGTTTCGCTTGCCGCAGGACGGCTTCGTGGGAGATCGCGGTACGTCATGTCGTCCGTGATGGTGATCATGTCATCGTTTTCGATGTGGGCGAGAAGGACGATATCATATTTTTTGGAAAGTCTCAAAAGTTCGATGATATCCTTGTCGTAGGTTCGTCGATTCGAATCCGAATACGTCGTGAAGAGTTTAAGCGTATGCATGTCGAGCATTTTCATGGTCTTGACGAACACTTCGAGATCGTCTTTCGGATTTTTGATCGTGGCGTGAAACGCGTAATCGATCACCGATTTTTCAGCAAGTTCGCACCTTTCTTCGTAAGCTTGGACGAGGTCTTTCGCGTTATCGACTGGCGCGAGAAAATCGACGATGCTCGTGACTCCGCCGTGAACAGCCGCGACGCTCCCCGAATAGAAGTCATCGACCGATTCGATGAATCCGAGGTCGAGTTCGAAGTGGACGTGCGGATCGATGATCCCGGGGATGACGCGAGCATCTTTGGCATCGATCGTTTTTTTTGCTGCAAAAACGCTCGTGCTGACTCGAACAATCTTTTCCCCTTCGATGTAGATGTTGGTCTTTGACCAGGCACCCTTGATCCAACACGTGCCCTTGATCCTGATGTCATACATGAAATCCCTCCTCAGATCTCTGATCGAGACCGAATACGGTTACGACGTGATCGATGAGATCCCGTCGAATCACGAGTACGAGATCGAGTTTCGATGCAACCATGTGTTTAAGCATCGCGGAAAAGCCTTTGCCGGAAAGTTCGAGCATGCCGATCTCATCGAAATAGATCGGACTGATGCGAGTTTCGATCATCCGCTCGATTTCTCTTTCGATCCACGCCATCGTTTCCGCGTTGAACAGATAGGGCCCGATCCGGTCTCTGACGGTAAAATCGTTTTTGAACCAGATCTCGTTTTGGGCGAGAAGTCTCTTTTCTCCGGTCGAAAGGCGCATCGCTTCATAGTATTGGACTTTGTTGTCTTTCATGTGTTTGAGCGAAATGAACCCGTCGCCTTGATGGTCTTTTTCAAACCGTCTCTTCATCTTCGTCGTCTTGAAGTCGTTGATTCGACCGGTAATGATTTCTACCACGCGATCACCCCCTTAAATGGCGATGCCCTTTCTTACCGTAGTACACGGAAAGCATCTCGGATACGATCGATATCGCGATTTCAGCGGGTGAACCACCACCGAGATCGAGACCGATCGGTGAATAGAAGTTGGAAAGATCGGCAGCGGGAAAATCCTTTTTCGTCTGCTTCAGATAGCTTTTCAGTTTCGAGGGCGAACACAGCATACCGACGTATTTCGGTTGATAATCGTGTTCGAGAATCCGATTGAGCACGTGATAGTCGTACGTGTGCGACGGCGTACAGACGACGACATAGCTTCCATCTTCGATGCCGTTTTGATCGATATATGCGGCAAAAGGACTTAGATCCTTTCGGTCGGCACCTTCGAGTTCATCGAGTATGCTCTTCCGGTCGTCGATTACGGTAATGTGAAAGTCCAGCGGGCGTAGCACGTTCACGAGTGCCTGACCGACGTGACCCGCGCCAAAGATCTTGACGAGCGCTTTGACGCCGATGAACTCGTAGAAGAGCGTGACCGTGCCGCCACAGACCATCGGAAGCGTCTTTGCTCCCGCGATGACTTCGCCTTCGTTTAGGACGTATCGCAGGAGCGCATGCTCTCTTTTTTTTAACAGGTCCCTCGCCTGAGCGATGGCGTTGTGTTCGAGCGCTCCACCACCGACCGTGCCCAGGTTCTGATCCGTTGTAACAAGCATTTTCTTGCCGACTTCTACCGGTCCCTCTCCGCTCTTTTCAACGGCCGTGACCAAGACCATGTCGATGCCTTCCTTTTTGAATGCGGCGATGTGTTCATGGATGTCTTTCATATCATCGACTCCTTACAGTCATCGTGCATCAGATCCAGATCGTTAGAACGAACGCGAGTGCGACGAGCCCCAAGACGAACGCCGGGTTCACTCTCTTTCGCACGATCGGCACGCGAAGAGCCACGAAACTCATGATCACGAGCAAGAGCCCTTCCATCGCTCCGAGGACAAAGAGATAATTGAGCGTGGCCGATGTGCTTCGGAGTTGCGGGAAGGGAAAACCGGTCAACGCGTTGTTGATCGAAATGTTCAAAAGGAAAAGCGTACGCCAGGCGAATCCGACCAGAAGAATTGCCGGAATCCGAACAGCAAGAGAAGGGCTCTTGAAGCGATCGACAACCATAACGACCACGAGTGACTGTAACATGATCGCGATCATCGGATTATACGTCTTGATCGGTGGCAGGCCGGGCATGAAGAAATTCACGGACTTGATCGTCGCGGCGATCAAAGCGACACCGACCAAGGCTTTCGCAGATCCTGTTTTCCGATAGGTATAAATGAGGATCGTCGCGCCGATCGGAAACATGACGCTTCCCGATACCAGCGACGGTAAGAACTGAAGGACGTACCCAAGGGTCGCCTCGACGATTCCCCAGATTGCCCCAAACAATAACACATTCCATAACAGGTTCCTATGATTATTCATGATTTTTCTCCTTTTCTCTGATTCCCATGAGAATCTTTTCCGGTGTAATCGGTAACGTATCGATTCGAACACCAACGGCATGATATACCGCATTGGCGAGTGCCGCCGGCGGCGTATCGATCCCGATCTCACCGACCGATTTGGCGCCGAACGGTCCCGACTTCTCATAACTTTCGGCGAATTCGGTCGTCAGATGCCGGATATCCTTTGCTGTCGGAATCTTGTAATACATCGTGTCATTCGACATGAGACTGCCGTTTCTTCGGTACTTGACGTCCTCAAAACGTGCCATGCCGAGTCCTTGAACGATTCCCCCTTCGACTTGTCCCTGTGCGAGTTTGGGGTTGATCGTCGTGCCACAATCGACGACGCTGACATAATCGAGAATATCGAGTTCACCGGTTTTTTGATCAACTTCGATTTCGATGAACCCAGCCATGAACGGCGGCGGTGACTTCGTTCCGTAATAGCTTTCGGTCACGGTGAGCTGTTTTTGATCTTCATTGTAGTAGAGTCTATTCGAGAGGTCGACGAGCGTGATCGCCTTGTCGTTCGCTTGAAACGTCGTTCCGTCGAATAAAACGGTATCCGGTGCAACCTTGAGTGCTCGTGCGGCTTCAACGATCAAGGCTTCTTTCATCTTTTTAGCGGCTTTTAAAACGGCATTGCCCGAGACATAGGTCGTACTCGAAGCGTAAGCACCGACGTCGAAGGGCGTAAGGTCCGTATCCGATGAGTAACAAATCATTTTGTCGGTCGTCGTCATGAGTTCTTCAGCCGCGATTTGTGACAAAATCGTATCACTTCCCTGTCCGATGTCGGTCGCCCCGACCATGAGGTTGTAAAAACCGTCATCGTTGAGTTTGATCGTCGCGGCACCCATGTCAATATAGGGAATCCCGCTGCCTTGCATGGCGATCGCCATGCCGACCGAACGGACTTTATCTTGGGATACGTTTCGCCTCGGGTACTTCGCGTCCCAATCGATGAGCTGCTTACCGCGCGTTACGCAATAGTCGAGCTTGCACGTATCCATGTTCATCGCGGTTCCCGCGGTTCCTTCGCCCATAATGCTGAAAATCGGACTCGTTTCGCCTTCTCGTATCATGTTTTTCCGGCGAATCAGGATGGGATCGAGACCGAGTTTGTGCGCGAGCATGTCGATGATCGATTCGAGCGCGAAGTTGCCTTGGATCGCGCCATAGCCGCGAAAAGCTCCTGCTGGCGTATGGTTCGTATAGACGACGTGTCCGTGAAAACGGACGGCATCGACCTTATTGTAGAGCGGAAGAACTTTCGAACCGGTCACCATGAAAACGGTCAAGGCGTGTTCACCGTAAGCGCCTGTGTCGGATAAGACGTAACAGTCGAGCGCTTTGATCGTTCCGTCTTTCATCGCGCCGATTCGCATGTCGAGACGCATCGGATGACGGGAATAGGTCGACTCGAAGACTTCCTTACGGGTATAGACGAGTCGAGACGGTTTTTTGGTCTTCATCGTCACGAGCGCACAGAACATTTCGCCATGAATCGCCTGTTTTCCGCCGAAACCGCCGCCGACGCGCGGTTTGATGACGCGAATTCGGGAAAGCGGGTAGGACAGAGCCTGGGAAATGATTCGACGTACGTGAAACGGCGTCTGCGTCGAGGAGTAGATGACCAAACGGTTCTGATAGTCGAACCGGGCGTTGACCGCGTGTGGTTCCATCATGACGTGGGCTTGGGCCTGGGTATAAAAGGAATGCTCTAAAACCGTATCCGAGGCCGCCAGAGCCACTTCGACGTCTTTTACTTCCATAGAATAGGAGGCGGCGAGATTGCGTTTGGGGTCGAATCCGATCGGAAACATTTCGTGAATGCCGTCTTCGACGTGAACGATTCGCTCACCGTCGAGCGCTTCCTCGAAAGCAAGAACAGGCGGCAATACCTCATAGTCGACGTCGATCAAGTCGAGCGCACGAAGGGCCGTCTTTTCGTCGACGGCCGCGACACAGGCGACCTCATCGCCGACGTACCGGACGTATTCATCCAAAACGAACTTGTCGTGCGGTGACGGTTCCGGATAGCCCTGACCGGCCCGAGTGAACGCTTTTCTATCGACGTCTTCGTGCGTCAACACGAGTTCGACGCCTTCCAAAGCATAGGCTTTCGTCGTATCGACCTTTTTGATGCGGGCATAGGGATGCGGCGAACGCAAGATCTTAATGACGAGGGCATCCGGTTCGGCATAATCATCGGTAAAGGCTTTGCGTCCCATCATGATGCCCTTGCCGTCGATTGACGGTATTTTTTTATTGACGATATTCATGTCTTTTCAACTCCCAAATAGCATTTGATCGCCTTGAGTTGTGCCTCATAGCCCGAACAGCGACAAAGGTTCCCGACGAGATAGTGTTTGATTTCGTCGTCCGTCGGCCTGCCGTACTCCTTTTTGAGCGCATAGGCCGTCAGGGCGATCCCGGGGTTGCAAAACCCGCACTGATCGGCGCCTTCGGCCCCGAAACAGTCGCTGATCGTCGCGATTTCCTGCTCGATACCTTCGACGGTCGTAATCGTTTTGCCATCAGCACGGACGGAAAGAAGCGTGCAGGAGAGCACGGGTTGGTCGTCGACGAGTACCGTGCATACGCCGCACGTGGACGACTCACAGCCCCTTCTGACGCTCATGACGTGGTTCTTTTTGAGAGTATCCGCCAAATATTCGCCGGGTTCGACCTCGAAGTGTCGTGGTCTTCCGTTCAAAACGACATGAATTTTCATTTGGAACAGACCTCCTTCAGTCCTCGTTTGACGTATTCGAAGGCGAGCGCTTGTCGATAAGCCTTCGATGCCTGGTGGTTGTCGCTAAAAGTGAGTTCGTCTGCGGCGATTCGTGCGACCTCTTCGAATCGTTCATCGGTCATGCTTTTAGCATCGTCAAGATGAGACATCGCTTTTTCCGCCAAGGCGGCGACACCCGGTCTCGCGCCGATCACGATTCGAAAGGTATCGCTTCGCGCGATCGCGACGTTTAGGATCGAGAAGTCGACCGCGGTCTGACTGACTTTCTTGAAAAACCCTTTACCCGCTTTTTTCGGAATCGAGACGCCGACCAAAAGGTCGTTCGACTGCTTTTTTTCTTGTAAAAAGTCTTTTAGGCTCACATCCGGACGATTATGAAAGATGAGCGTCGCTTCAAGCGCCAGAAGCGGCGTTAAAACGTCTGAGAAAGCATATTTTCCCATGACCGATCCGCCGATCGTGGCGAGATTCCGAAAGTTTATGCCCATGATTCTCGCGACCGCTTCGGCGAGCATACCGCTCGCAAGTCCTTTGATCGCTTCGTCTTTTTCGATCGTTCTAAGGGTCGTCATCGCACCGATTCGAATATTGTCGGCGAAAACCTCGATGCGATCGAGTCCGAGTGCGCCAAGATCGACCATCGTTTCAACGACGTGTTTTCCCTGTCTGAGCCACGTTCCTCCGCCAAAGACGACGTTTTTCAAATCGGCTTCGAGGGTGATCTGTGCGTCATCAAGTGACGTTGCCAGATGATAGTTTCTGATATCCATTATGTTCTTCCTTCCTTGATCTTTTCATAATCTTCAAGCGTATCGATATCGGCAATGACGTAAGGATCGTCGACCTCGATCGTCCTGTAATCATAGCGATTGCGAAAGGCTTTCAGGTTCATATCGGGTCCCGTTTCCAGTAAAGCGTTTTTGAGTTCTATTGACACGAAAATCGGGTGTCCCCTTCGTTTTTTATAAGCGGGAACGACGATTTGCTTTCCCGTTTTCATAAGCTTTTCATACGTCTTCGACGACACGAAGGGACAATCCCCCGGGATAACAAAAAAGTCCTCTCGAACAGCCCGGACTCCTTGTTTAACGGATGAAAACATGCCTTGGTGATAATCAGGATTGAACAAGCACGTGACATCCATGTCGCGAAGATGCATTTCGATCGCTTCATGGTGGTGTCCCGTCACGACGTAGATGTGGTTAACACATGGACGCATACCCGCGATCACGTGGTCGATCAGGGGTTTTCCGTCGACTTCGAAAAGCATCTTATTCGCTTGTGCGCGACTCGCGTATCCGGCTGCGAGTATGATTCCTTCCGCCATGTCATTCCCTCATTTTTCGCATCTTCGTGTAAACGTTTTCTCGACTAATCCTAGCATAGCATGAAACGGGCGATTTAACAACACCCAAAGGAGCGTTCGAACGGGTCGATGTTTAAAGGATATTATACCAAAAATAGCGGAAATCGTCAAATATCGTTCGTCTATTCGTCGTTCCAAAGAAAAAACGGCCACGCGTGGCCGCCATAACGTATTTATGCGAGCGCAGAGATCATCAGGTCTTTCGAAATGATTCCTCTGAACCTGCCCTTCCGGTCGACGACCGGAAAGACGGGGTCGCCGTTTTCGAACTTTTCCCAGATCCCTTTGATATAGGTGTTTCTGAGAATCGGGTCGAGTGCTTCGATCGCGGACTCGATCGTATGATCGGTCGATTTTTCGAGATTGGATCTGGATACGCGTCCGAGATACTTGCGGTCCTTGTCGATGACGAAACAGTAATCGAAGCCAAGACTTTCAAGCTTGTCATGGACTTCTTTCGGGGACTGGTCGACATCGGCGAGATAGTCCGCTTTTTTCATGATGTTACGGGCTTTCAAAATGATGGTCTTATCGACGTCGGCGATAAAATCGCGGACGTAATCGTTCGCCGGTTTTTCAAAGAAATCTTGGGGTGCACCGACTTGGACGACCTCAGCGTCTTTCATGAGCGCGATTCGATCCCCCATCTTGAACGCTTCGTTCATGTCGTGGGTAATGAAGACGATCGTCCGGTTGATATAGTCCTCGAGATTTAAGAGTTCGTTTTGCATTTCCCGTCGGATCAATGGGTCGAGCGCACTATATGGCTCATCCATCAACAGAATGTCCGGTTCCGTAACAATCGCGCGGGCAAGCCCGACGCGTTGTTTCATCCCGCCACTCAATTGATGGGGTTTCATGTTTTCCCATCCTTCGAGTCCGACGACACGGATCGCTTCCATGGCCTTTTCGTGCCGATCTTCTTTTTCAACGTCCTGGATTTCCAGACCATAGGCGACGTTATCGATGATCGTTCGGTGCGAGAGAAGTCCGAAGTGTTGGAACACCATCGAGACTCTTTTTCGGCGGAACGCTCTAAGTTCTTCCTTGTCAAAGTCAACGATACTCGTCCCGTCGATCAGGACGTCACCCTTCGTCGGGCGATTGAGCAGGTTCAAGCAGCGTATGAGCGTACTTTTACCACTACCACTCAAACCGACGATCACGAAGAGTTCACTGTCTTCGATGTCGAGATTGATGTTTTTGACGGCGATGGTCGCTCCGGTCTCTTCCCGGATCGTTTTGATATCGACACCTGTCTGATCGAGTTCAAGTGCCTGATCGACTTGCTTCTGTGTGCCGAAAACCATCCATAAATCCTTGATTTGAATGCTTGCCATTACGCGTCACCTCGCTCGTACTTGTGAACTAAGCCCTGAAGGACTCGGTCCAAGATGATCGCGAGGAAGACGATGGCAAGTCCAGCTTGAACGCCACGCCCCACTTCGATTCGTCTGATCGCGACGAGGACTTCGTTACCGATTC
This sequence comes from uncultured Acholeplasmataceae bacterium, assembly GCA_964444805.1. GTDB lineage: Bacteria > Bacillota_I > Bacilli_A > Acholeplasmatales > Acholeplasmataceae > RECG01. The sequence continues at coordinate 12,206 of CAYUIK010000028.1, forward strand.
CTTCCGCCCCGATCATCGATGCGATCACGACCATGGCCATAGCCATCATCGTCGTCTGGTTAATACCGGTCATAATCGTCGAAATCGCTTGTGGGAACTCGATCTTGACGAGCATCTGCATCGGTGTCGATCCAAAGGAAAGACCGGCTTCTATGACTTCGGTCTCAACGTTGGTTATGCCGAGATAGGTCAAACGAATCAGCGGTGGAACCGCATAGATCGTCGTTGCGAAAACGGCCGGTACTTTACCGAGTCCGAAGAGCAGAACCGCCGGTATCAAATAAACCATGGACGGCATCGTCTGCATGGCATCGAGTACCGGTTTCAATATGCTCTCGGTCCTCGGCGACTTGGCCATTAAAATACCAATGGGCAACCCGATCAGAATCGAGACAAGAACAGATATTAAAACGATCGCGAGCGTATAGATCATCATCTCCCATAATCCGAACATGCCGATCAAGAAGAGCATGAGGGAGAGAAAGATGCCGGCCTTGAGTGAGTAGAGTTTTAATCCCGCATAAAAGAGCGCGATCACATAAACCCACCAGGGAATAATACCGAGAATCCACTCGGTTCCATCGAATATTTCAAAGATGATCGTCCGAATGACGTCGAAAAAGCCTTTGAGATTATCGAGAATCCAATCAACGACGACGTCGATGTATTTACTGATTTGAAAGATTAGCTGTTCAGGAAATTCCAGCATCTTCTCATCTCCTTTATGTCTCCATTAATGTGTGTTACTGGGCATCAAGCGCTGCCTTGATCTTGACGAAAGCGTCATCTGTTACCCATGTGCTCCATAGTTCTTCGTTCGTCTTGAGGAAATGAATCGCAGCTTCATCGGCTTCGACTTCGTTTTCCTGCATGTAGAGAAGGCCTTCATTGGTAATCTGGGTCGATGTTTGATAATTGCTGAAGAAATCGTATGCTTCCGGATAGTCTTCGGCGAATCCGGTACGAACGGCGACCGTTACGTCGACCGATGGGAACGAACCGATACCTTCGGCAAAGTTTTCCGGGGAATACTCGGAGTCCTGGAGTAAAACCATGTCATAAAGACCCATGATCCACGTCGGTTCCCAGTTGTATCCGAGCCAAGGTTCTTCGTCGTTATAGGCGGATACGAGCGTCGCTGAAAGCGTCGCGTTCGAATCGATCGGTTTGAACTGATACTTTTCATCGAGTCCATAAGCTTCCATCTTATCCTTTAGGAAGTTCGTTGCCGACCAACCTTCCGGTCCACCGTAGATGAGCCCCTGGTCGGGGTTATCCTGGTTGAAAAAGAGCGTCGGATCGATGATGTCGGGATCGAGTAGATCCTGAACCGTCACGAGGTCGGGATATTCATCGGCTAAGTATCTTGGTATGTATAGTCCTTGTTCGTTGTCGGCGAAGTTCATCGATACTTCTTCGAAATCACCGTCAGCGATATAGTCATCATATTCCGTAATGTTGTCGGACCAAACTTCGACCGATGCGTCTAAGTCACCCGCTCTAAGCGATGTAACCATGAGTGCTGTATCAGCAACAATCACGTTGACTTCATAGTCGTATCCGTTCTCAAGGATGAACTTGACGATCTCATCATGGAACTGATTGCTGTCCCAGTCGCCTTCACCGAGGGTGATCGACGGTGTGTCATCCGCACAAGCTGCGAGCATAAGCACGCCAAACATCAATAAAAAAAGACTTGCGATTTTCCTGTTGAAAATCATTCTAAACATCTAAAAACCTCCTTTTTTAACTGTAGACATCTTACCACAAAATGGCTTAACAGTCAAATCGGAGGGCTATTTCCGGCCTGTTTTCGGGCCATATAAAAACATATGTAAACACTTTCATAATTCGCGTCATCTAAAGGCCAATCACGAGAAAAGACCTTGCTTAAGGTATATACTCGCTATCCTTTTATTTTATAATGACTATATATAATCCGATATGTGTTCGTTCGCAAAAAACAATGTTTTTTTTGGCCTCAGCCCGTTAAAAACCAAAGAAAATCAGGTCGATTCAATCCCCATCGATCAGGGGAACGAAAGCGCAGTCACATAAAAATGAGCGCGTGAGGTCGTCGTTTTCTTTTTTATAGACGTAGAGTTTCTGATAGAAGGATGCGCCGATCGGAATGACGAGACGACCGGATTCGGCGAGTTGTGAGACGAGCGCTTCGGGCACGTAGGGTGCCGCGGCCGTGCAGATGATCCGGTCATAAGGCGCGTGTTCCTCCCAACCGTGATAACCGTTTTTGACGATGAAGGATATGTTTTCGAGCTGACACTTCTTCAAAGCTTTTTTGGCACGTTTTTGCAGTGAGCAGACGCGCTCGATCGTATAGACATGCTTCGAAAGCGTCGCGAGAATCGCCGTTTGATAGCCCGATCCCGTCCCGACTTCTAAGACGGTATCCTTTTTGGAAAGGTCGAGCGCTTCGGTCATGAGTGCGACGATGTAAGGTTGTGAGATCGTCTGGTCGTATCCGATTGAAAGCGGGTGATCGTTATAGGCGTACGCCTGGTTGTTCGGTGAAACGAAAAGACTTCTTTTGATGCGCAAAAAGGCATCGATGACGCCTTCGTCCTTGATGCCTCGCGCGATGATCTGATCCGCGACCATCCGTTCGATTTTTTGCTGTTCGAATGACATCTTAATCCCCCCTGGATTGGATGTTTTAGAGTTCTAAATATTTCATGCGTGGTTTGATCAACAGGAATATGGCGGTAACCAACAACCCTTTGACCAGGTTGAAGGGCGTATAGCTGGCAAATGTCGCCCACAAAAACGACGTCATCGTGAAGGGTGAATCCGGAACGAAGGAAAAGACGGTAAAATGAAGGGACGCACTCATGCTCACCCCGAAGATCGAAAGGTAGAGTGGGGTCGCGAACAGAAAATTGATCAAAAAGAGAACGAAGGCGAGCACGACCGGAATGATGACAAGCGAGGCGATCCATTCCTTCTTTTCCAGGCGGTTCCCACCAATGCTAACCTCATAGAGTAAAGGACGCTCTTTTTGACCGAGCACCTTTCTGACGATCAGGTATCCGGTTACGATCGAAAAGGACGCGAACATCGCGAGCATTTCGCCGACGACATCTCCGAGTTCGAAACCACGAAAGAGTCTGCGGGCGACCGTCCTGAGCAAAATGACGCCGATCGTCTCCTTCGGACCTAGCACGAGTAGCGCGACCAGGATGGCGATTTCACTGAAATCGAGTTTCACGAAACCCGCAAACGGTCCGGTCGGTATGAACCAGGGAATTTCGATCAGTGCGAGCACGATCGAGATCGCCGCCAAAGCGACGATGTAATGCATTTTTTTCAATCTGAGATAATTTTTCATGTCTGCCTCCGCTAAAATAGTAAAAAATCGACTACCTCGGAGCCGACAAAAAAGCGAACGTCAAAAGACTTCTTTCTTCTCTCATCCAGACTATACTGTCGGTTCCGGAATTAAACCGGATCAACCCTAAGGCTCGCGGACTGTACCGCCGGTCGGGAATTTCACCCTGCCCCGAAGTATTTAGTTACTCTCATTTTATCATAAAGATCCCTTTTTTCAAGCATTTCCTCATATTTGAAAACGCTTTTTGACCGGATGATGAGCATTTTCCCCTGTTTTTCGGTATAATGAAGATGAAACCAACGACAAGGAGCATACGATACATGAAGAAACCATTTGCCGGATTAATCATTATGGATGGCTACGGTCTCGCGCCCGATAGCCCGAGTAACGCCGTTTCACGCGCGAAGAAACCTTTTTTGGATCACTTTTTCAAAGAATACCCGACGAACGTATTAGAAGCGAGCGGCGAAGCCGTCGGTCTTCCCGAAGGCCAGATGGGCAACAGCGAAGTCGGTCATCTCAACCTCGGGGCCGGACGCGTCGTCTATCAATCGCTCACGCGGATTAACAAAGCGATCAAGGACGGATCTTTCTTTGAAAACGAAGCGTTCTTGAAGGCGATCGAACACGTGAAGAAAAATCACAGCAAGCTCCACATCATGGGCCTCGTCAGCGACGGCGGCGTCCACGCCTACCCGACACACATCAAGGCACTTTTCGAACTCGCGAAACAGAAAGGTGTAAAAGCCTATCTTCACGCCTTCACCGATGGTCGCGATACGCCGACCATGGGCGGAAAGGGCTACATCAAGGATCTGATCGACGAAGGGATCGAAGTCGCGACGGTTTCCGGACGTTATTACGCCATGGACCGCGACAACAACTGGGATCGCATCCAAAAGGCCTTTGACAACATGGTCCTCGGTACGGGAAAGACTTATGACGACGCCCTTGCCGGAATGCAGGCGTCCTATGACGCCGGCGTTACCGATGAATTCGTCATTCCGTTTTTGGTCGACCGAAACGGGCTCGTTGAAGATCATGACGCGATCATCGTCGCGAACTTTCGACCGGATCGGGCGATTCGGATTTCTACGGCCTTTTCGAATCCCGAACACGCCAACGACTACCATACCGAAGGCAAGGCGTCCTTCGATCCGAAGAACACGCCTAAAGACATCTTTCTCGTTTCGATGATGCACTATGCCGAAACGGTCAAAGGTCCGCTCGCCTACGACCTTCAAGTGCTAAAAAACCTTTATGGCGACGTCATCGCCGCCGCCGGACTCCAGCAACTACGCATCGCCGAGACGGAAAAGTATGCGCACGTCACGTTCTTCTTCGATGGTGGCAGTGAAAAGAAACTTAAAGGCAGCACGCGTCTTTTGATCGAGTCGCCGAGTGTTCCGACCTATGACCTGAAACCGGAAATGAGCGCTTATGAGATCAAGGACAAGGCCGTTGAACTCATTCAATCGAAGACATTCGACACGATGATTCTCAATTTCGCGAACCCCGACATGGTCGGGCATACCGGTTCGATCGAAGCGGCGATCAAAGCGGTCGAAACCGTCGATCAGTGTACGAAAGAAGTCGTCGAGGCAATCCTTTCCATCGGTGGCGTCGCGGTTGTCATCGCCGACCACGGGAACGCCGAAATGATGCGTACGCCCGACGGAAAACCCCATACGGCCCATACGACGAATCTCGTTCCGGTCACGATCACGGACAAGTCCATCGACGTCGCCAAGGGCGCACTCTGTGACGTCGCACCGACGCTTCTCGAGATACTCGAAATCGAACAACCGAAAGAAATGACCGGCAAGAGTCTCATTCGAAAAAAATCATAGAATAGGAAAGAAGGGCATCAATATGAAAAAAATGCTGTTTCTGGAACTACTGTTTTTACTCATTTTTGTTTCCGCGTGCTCAGGGAACGAAACGATGGATGATCGTTTTAGCGCATTCGATTATTACCAATCGGAACAATCCCCCGGCGATGAATATCAGGATATCGTTGAAAACGCCTTTATCGCTACGCAGGACGAACCGCTCTCGATGTTTTCCGTCGATGCCAACACGGCTGCCTACGCGAACCTGAGAGCCAATATCGAAAACGGTCGGGAAATCAACCCGAATCAAGTGCGCATCGAAGAGATGATCAACTACTTCGATTACGACCTTCCCGAACCGAATGAGGGTGATCCGCTCTCGATTTCGACCCGGGTGATTCCGTGTCCGTGGAACGGAGAACACGGGCTTTTGCTGGTTGGGATGAAGGCGGAAGAAGTCGAACTTTCGGACATGCAAAACAACCTCGTCTTTCTTCTCGACGTTTCCGGTTCGATGGATTCACCGAACAAGATCGGACTGATGAAAGAAGCCTTCGGCCTCTTGATCGATAGCCTGAACGATGCGGATACCGTTTCGATCGTCACGTACGCTTCGCGCGACACGGTCTTGCTCGATGGCGGTTACGGTGATGAAAAGACGCGCATCCGAAACATCATCAATGACCTTTCGGCCGGTGGATCGACCGCGGGTGCCCAAGGCATTCAAACCGCGTATAGTCTCGCGGAAACCTATTTCATCGAAGGGGGAAACAACCGCGTCATCCTCGCGACTGACGGTGACTTCAATGTCGGTATCAGCGACCCCGACGACCTCGAAGACTTCATTTCCGACAAACGGGCATCCGGCGTCTATCTGTCGATCCTCGGATTCGGTATGGGTAACTACAAGGACAACCGCATGGAAGCCCTCGCGAATGCCGGCAACGGAAACTACGCCTACCTCGACACGATTCTCGAAGCTAAAAAAGTGCTGACCGAAGAAATCGGTGGTACCCTTCGAACCGTCGCTCGCGACGTCAAGGCGCAGATCGCATTCAATCCGGACGTCATCGATTCCTATCGTCTTCTCGGCTATGAAAACAAACTTTTAACCGAAGAACAATACGAAGACGATGAAACGGATGCCGGTGAGATCGGCAGTGGTCACTCCGTCGTCGTCGTTTATGAGATCGCCCTCAAGGAAAGCGATGAACAAGCCAACGCCTTCGCAGTCCAGGTTCGCTATAAGCGCCCTGATACCGAAGATACCACGGTCTATGCTCTTGACCATGCGCATCCTTCCGAATCTCTGGTCGAAGATCCGACCGAGGACGGCCGCTTCATCAGCAGCCTCGTCGAGTTCGCCCTCATTCTCCGTGACTCCGAATACAAGGGTGATGCGAATCTGACTGCCATCATCGAACGCCTCGAATCACTCGAACTCACCGATCCCTACAAAGCGGAATTTCTCGAGCTCGTCAAAACGTATCGCGATCGATAACAAAAGCCCATCGGGTCATCCGATGGGCTCTTTTCATGCCATGTGTCTTACATAGTATTCGATGAAGGACTGCGTGCCCAGATCCGAAAAGCCGTTTTCCGAAAGTACGTCGTGGGCTTTCGTGACCTGTTCGAGAACCGGTAGAGACAAGTCCTCTTTTTCCGCTAGAACGAGCTTCAAATCCTTCAAGAAGTGTTTGACGTAGAAACCCGGTTTATAGTCCTTGTCAACCATTTTTTTGCCGTTGATCAAAGCCTGCCAGGAACCGGCGGATCCACCGTTGATGACCTTGAGCGCTTTATTCAAGTCGATACCTTTCGTTTTGGCATACGTCAGCGCTTCGGCGATGCCGGCGATGTTTCCGGCAATGACCGTTTGATTCGTCAGTTTCATGTCCTGCCCCATGCCGGCCTGTCCCATGTAGGTAATGGTTTTACCGAGAATTTCCAAGAGCGGAAGCACTTTATTAAAGACGTCCTCATCCCCGCCGACCATGATCGATAGGGTCGCTTCTTTGGCCCCGAGATCGCCACCGGTAACCGGAGCATCGAGCGAAAATAGGTTTTTCTTGCACGCTCTTTCATAGATGGTCCGAGCCAGACTCGGCGATGACGTCGTCATGTCGATGAGAATCGTCTGTGGGCTCGCAGCATCTAAAATCGTCTCATAGATTTCCGCGACGTCTTTCGGGTAACCGACCATCGTAAAGACGACATCTCGATCCTTCACGCACAGCGAAAGATCCTTATAGGCTTTGATGTCGGGTTCGAGCGCACGCGCTTTCTCATGGGTCCGATTGTAGGCCACGACGTCATGTCCGGCGTCACTCAAGTGGTTGGCCATCGGTTTACCCATGACACCCGTTCCGATCCAGGCAATCCTCACGCTCGATCACCAACGTGACGATCGAGCCAGGCGATGACATCGGCATAGACTTTCTTTTGATCGAGATCGTTAAAGATCTCATGATATCCGCCGGGATAGATGATGAGTTCCTTGTCTTCGACCGGTATCCTTTCCCAGAAACGCTTGCTGAAAGCATTGGGGACGATCTTGTCATCCTCACCATGGAGGATGAGAACCGGTGTCATGAAATTTCCGATATTCCGATTGAGATACCGAACGCCTTTGACCATGAGATGCCCGACGATCGAAAAGCGGAAGGCTTTCAAGTTGAGTGGATCGTTGATATAGTCCTCTTCGACTTCTTTGATCCGTGAGAGTTGATCATCGGCGAAATCCGTTTTCTTTTTCATCCAACCGAGCCAGCGGAAGCCGAGGATGCGAAGCGGAAGAACATCCTTAACAAAAAAACTCGGGGCGGCACTGCTGATGATGCCGTCGACATCCTTGTAGGAAACACCGTACAGGTCGACGATCAGTCCCCCGAGACTGTGCCCGAGCAAAAAGATCTTTTTCGGTTTCCGTTTTTTCTCTTCTAGAACCAAACCATGCAAGTCCTCGATGGGTTCGTTCATACTTTTCAGCGCGCCGCGCTTGCCCTGGGATTGACCATGGCCGCGCAAGTCATAGCGGACAACGGTATATCCGGCCTTGTTGAGTTCTTTCGTGATCGCGTCATAACGACCGGAATGTTCGGCGATCCCGTGGGTAATGATGACGGATCCCTTGGGATCCTCGACGTCATCGCGTTTGACGTGCAACAAAACGTGATTGATAAGCATCCTATCATCTCCTTGAAACCATTATAACCACAAAGCCTCATTTTTTCCATATCTAATCTTTCTTTTGCCCGGTCAAATCCCTTACTTTTACGGAAATGAAACATTTTTGGTGTATACGCTTACAATCAACGTGCAATGTTGGTATAATGAAGGTGAAACTATGAACCAAAAGGAGTGCGCCATGAAAAAAACGTCACTATACGACAAACACGTCGCTCTCGGAGCGAAAATGACCGAATTCGCCGGTTTCATGATGCCGTTGACCTACACCAACATTCCCTTTGAACATCGCGCCGTACGCAATCACGTCGGCGTCTTCGACGTCTCGCACATGGGTGAAATACTCATTAAAGGCAATGATGCACTCGAATTCGTCAACTATCTCGTCACGAACACGGTCACAAGCGAAGAAAATCGCGTAACCTATGCCCTGTTATGCGATGAGAAGGGCTACGCCTTAGACGATCTCCTCGTCTATGTCATCAACGAGCGACGCATCCTTCTCGTCGTCAACGCCGGCAACACCGACAAGGACTTCGAGTTTATCGTCCGACACAGCGAACCCTTCGATGTCACGGTCAAAAACCGGTCGAAACGCTATGCCCAGCTCGCCGTGCAAGGACCAAAGGCGAATAAAACACTATCGGATCTCTTCGACCTGGAGCTATCTTCCCTCCCCTTCATGACTTTTCAAGAAATCGATGATCAGGGAAAACCGCTCCTGATCTCGAGAACCGGTTATACCGGTGAAGACGGATTCGAACTCTACGGCGCCCCCGAGTCGATCGGAAAGCTTTGGGACGTCCTGATCGACCAAGGTGTCGTTCCTTGCGGCCTCGGTGCGCGCGACACGCTTCGTTTTGAAGCGAACCTCCCTCTCTACGGCAACGAGATGAATGATTCGATCAATCCGTATGAAACCGGACTCGGTTTCGCGATTAAAACGGAGAAATCTTTTATCGGCAGGGATGCCCTCGTTTCGCACAAGGAACACCTCAGCCGTAAAATCGTTGGTATCGAATTGCTTGAACGAGGTATCCCGAGACACGGTTATCCCGTTTTCATCGATGATCGAAACATCGGATTCGTCACGACGGGTTACCTTTTGCCGGACCGGGACAAGGCACTCGCCCTCGCCCTCATCGACGCGCGCTACGCTAAAAAAGGCACCGATGTTTCCATCGAAATCCGCAACAAGCGGGTTAAGGCCCGGATAAGAAATCGAAAATTTTACACAAAAAAATATAAGAAACAGGAGGCTTAACATGGTTAAGAAAGGTTTACTTTACGCAGAAAGTCACGAATGGGTCCACGTCGATGGACAGCAAGCACGAATCGGCATTTCCGATCACGCTCAGGAAGAACTCGGTGCGATCGTTTTCATCGAACTCCCTGTCGTCGGTTCCGTTTTTGAGAAGGGTGACAACTTCGGTGCGATCGAAAGCGTCAAAGCGGCATCCGACCTCTATCTTCCCGTCTCCGGGAAAGTCATTGAAGCCAATATGGACCTCGAAGACAACCCCGAAGCGATCAACGAGGACGCCTACACGAACTGGATCGTCAAGATCGAACTGACGAACCCCGCGGAACTCGACGAGCTTCTTTCGCCCGAGGACTACGAAAAGACCCTTTAAAAAGGAGGCCTATCATGCACAAATATTTACCGCACACGCCAAAGGACATCAAAGACATGCTCGAGGTAATCGGTGCGGATTCCGTTGATGAGCTCTTTGCAAGCATCCCGAAATCGCTTCTGATCGACGGCTATGAAAACCTTCCCTCCGTCTATTCCGACGATGATCTTTTTCGCCACATGCGCGCGCTCGCCGAGCAAAACGACGAACTCATCGTGTTCCGGGGCGCCGGCAGTTACGATCACTATACGCCTTCGATCGTAAAAAAACTGATCGAACGCCAGGAATTCTTGACATCCTATACGCCCTATCAACCCGAAGTCGCGCAAGGCACGCTTCAATACATCTTTGAATTCCAGTCGATGGTCTGTGAACTGACCGGGATGGACGTCTCGAACGCTTCCATGTACGACGGCGCGACCGCGACGGCCGAGGCGATGTTCATGGCGCACGCCATCACGAAAAGAAAACGCGTCCTCATAAGCGGTACCGTTCACCCCAAGACGATCGCTACCGTCCGGACGTATGCGAAAAACCGCGGGATCGAGGTCGTCGTCATCGATTCGGACAACGGACAGACCGATCGAAAATCCGTCCAAGCGGCGGCAAAGGACGCCATGGCACTGATCGTGCAAAATCCGAATTATTTCGGCATCATCGAAGATCTCGCAGGATATGCCGAAATCCTCCATGACGCCGGTGCTCTTTTCATCGTGAACGCCGAAGCCCAGTCCTTGGCACTTCTGAAAACGCCGGCCGAATACGGGGCCGATATCGCCTGTGGCGACATGCAGTCCTTGGGATTGCCGATGAGTTTCGGTGGTTCCTATCTCGGTTATCTCGCGACGACGAAGGCCTACGTGCGAAAGATGCCCGGACGGATCTGCGGCATCACGAACGACGTCGACGGCAAACGCGCCTTCGTACTGACCCTCCAGGCGAGAGAACAGCACATCCGTCGGGCCAAGGCGAATTCGAACATCTGTTCGAATCAGTCGCTGATGGCACTCGCGGTCACGATCTATCTATCCGCTCTCGGCAAGAAAGGTCTTAGGACGGTCGCCACGGAATCGCTTAAGAAAGCGCACGCCCTGCGTGATCGTCTCATTGAAACGGGTCGTTTCGAGGTCGTATACGACCGTCCCTTTTATAAGGAATTCGTCCTTCGACCAAAGATCGACTTGCCGACATTCGAAACGAAACTGCTCGAAGAAGGTATACTCGGACCCCTTGAAATTCAAGAGGGACTCGCCCTTTTCGCGGTAACCGAAAGACGAACGCCCGCAGAAATCGACCGATTGATCAAGGTGGTGAACCGCCTATGAAAGCCTATGACAAGCTCATCTTCGAAATCTCGAAAGAGGGTCGAATCGGCTATCAGATCCAGGCGAGCGACTACCCCGAGGTCAGCTTGCCGAAACACCTGCTTCGCACGGACGAGGCCGAGCTGCCGGAAGTCTCGGAGTTCGATGTCGTCCGTCACTATACCAACGTCTCCGCGAAGAATTTCGGCGTCGAAACCGGCTTTTATCCGCTCGGATCGTGCACGATGAAATACAATCCGAAGATCAATGACGAGCTCGCGACCTTGCCGGGTTTTTCCAACGTGCATCCCTTACAGCCGGAAGAAACGGTTCAAGGACTCCTTCACATCTACTATGAAACCGCCCGCATGCTCGCCGAGATCTCCGGACTCAAAGCTTACTCCCTCAACCCCTTCGCCGGTGCGCACGGCGAACTCGCAGGACTGATGATCATTAAGGCGTACCATGAAAAACGAAACGACCATAAACGCAAGAAGATCATCGTGCCCGACAGTGCGCACGGAACGAATCCCGCGAGCGCGACGGTCTGTGGTTTCGAAACGGTGGAAATCGCTTCGAACCGGGACGGAACGGTTCAGATCGAAGCACTCAAAGAAGCGCTCGGTGACGATGTCGCCGGTCTCATGCTGACCAATCCGAATACCGCCGGGATCTTCGAGAAAGACATTCTCGAAATTTCAAAACTCGTCCATGAAGCGGGTGGACTTCTCTATTATGACGGTGCGAACCTAAACGCCCTGCTCGGCAAAGCGAGACCGGGTGACATGGGCTTCGACATCACCCACATCAACTTGCACAAAACCTTCTCGACACCACATGGTGGCGGTGGACCGGGCTCCGGTCCGGTTGGCGTAAGTGAAAAATTGCAGGCGTTCTTGCCGAACCCGTCGGTCATATGCGAAAACGGCGTTTACCGTTTTTACGAGTCACCCGATTCCATCGGTACTCTCGGTACCTTTTACGGCAACGCGAGCGTCTATATCCGCGCCTATGTCTATCTCCTTTCCTACGGCAAGGAACACATCAAGGACATCGGACCATACGCCGTATTGAATGCCAATTACATCAAGGATTCGCTCAAGGACGTTTTCAATCTGCCGATCAAGGGACATTCGATGCACGAGTTCGTCTATGACGGACTCAAGGATCAGTCAACCGGCGTCAAAACGCTCGATATCGCGAAAAGACTGCTCGACTACGGCGTCCACGCTCCGACGATCTATTTCCCTTTGATCTTCTCACAATCGATGATGATCGAACCGACCGAAGTCGAATCGAAGGAAACGCTCGATCACTTCATCTCCGTCCTTAGGACGGTCGCGCAAGAAGCGATCGACGATCCGGATCTCCTTAAACAGGCACCGCACGACACGATCGTTCGCAGACTCGACGAAGTCCGTGCCGCCCGCCAGCCGATTCTCAAATACAAGGATGCGAAATGATGCTTCTAGAGGGACTCAGACATGAGTCCCTCGTTTTTGTTAGTGCCTGATCATCTTTAAACGAGTAACATCATCCCTTTTATACACGGCGACTTTCAAACCAAGAAAAAAAACCTCATCGCGACGCCTTTCATGACAAGGAGTACGCACGGATGAGGTTTTCTCGTTAACGAATCGTTTATCTATATTTCCATCACGTTGATGACGCGTTCGGCCAAAGAATCGTATGTCTTACCGGCTTCTTCTTTGGCGGTGAAGACGAAACTGTGATCGACCGGTTGTCCGATCGGAATGCTTTCCATCAGTTCGCACCCGAGCTTTTTCGCGACATCAGCTCCCCCGCCCGAACCGAAGAGATACTCGCGCTTGTTGTTGCAGGGATTCAAGTAATAGCTCATATTCTCGACGACGCCGATGACCTCGTGTCCGATCTGCTGTGCGCCGAGACCCGCTTTGATCGCGATCTGCGCGGCGTTTACGTGCGGGGTCGTCACGACGAGCACCTTGCTTTTGGGAACGAAGCGATTGACGTCAAGGGCGACATCGCCGGTTCCCGGTGGGAGATCGATCAAAACGAGATCGATATCATCCTGCCACTTGACGCCACCAAAGAAATGGACGAGCATCTTCCCGAGCATGGGGCCACGCCACATGAGCGGTTTTTCCGGCGGCATGAAAAACTCGGTCGAAACGACTTCGATCCCGTCTTTTTCGAGCGGAATCATCTTTTCGTCTGCGGTCGACTTAAGCGGTTTCGTCGCGATTTTGAGGACGTGCGGAATACTCGCGCCATAGACATCCGCGTCGACGATTCCCACACGCTTCTTGGCACGGACGAGCGCGGCAGCCAGATTCGCCGTCACGGTCGATTTACCGACACCACCCTTACCGGAAGCGATGGCGAGATACTTGATCGGTTTGACGCCTTCGGGAATAAATTCGGAATCGAAGAAATCGATCTTGATTCCGGGAAAACCGAGTTCGACCTTGACTAAGCGAATGATCTTGATCTTGACTTCCTGTTCGTGCTTGGCCCGATCCTTGAGATAGATTTCCATCTCGGCGACACCGGTCGGCCCGATCACGAGTTTCTTGATTCCGTTGACTTCCCCGAGCGGCTTGTCAAAACCCGGATCGACGATCGTTTCGATGCGTTTTCGCAGTTCATCATAGTTTATATGCATAGTTTCACCTCGAGTTCCATTATAACAAATCGCGCGACAATTGGCTCGTCAAACACCTTGTTTTCGATTACTGATTTTGCCGAAAATAAGGTATAATTGAATTATGAAACGAAAAGAACACCCAAAATGCGAAACGTTGGCCATGATTATGCCGATCCAAGGTCCGATACGTGACCTTAAAGACTCACCCGATGACACGTTCTCCCAAGGGAGTGCCGGAGCGGGTTTCGTGATAGACCCCAGCGATCACGTCCTATACGCACCCTTTGCCGGTACGATCGAACTGATCTATCCGACCAGGCACATCATCGTCATCAAATCGTTTTCCGGCATCGATGTCATGATCCATATCGGGTTCGATCAAGAGCACCTGAGAAACGAAGCCATCAAGCTCGTGATTCGCCCCGGACAAACCGTCCAGGTCGGTGAGCCGCTGGCATCATTCGATCAAGCGCTTCTCAGCCTGTCATTTTCCCAAAAAGCCATCCTGGTCATCTTCCTGCAAAAGAAAGCGATCGACCTTCGATCCGAAGACGAAACCAACTACCGAGTCACGATAAGGACGTAGATAGCATGCGGCTAAAAGGCATACCGATCAGCGAAGGCATCGCGATCGCTCCGATTCTCAAAGTCGAAGACGTCAAACTCAATACGAGTCGTAAAAAGATCACCGATTACAAGCGTGAAATCGAGTTGTTCAAAGCTGCGCTCATGCGCACCATTGAACAGCTCGACGCGCTCGTTTCGACGTCAAAAAAACGGTTTTTAGATGACACCGTCAAAATCTTTGAAGCTCAGAAGACGATCGCCTTGGACAAAGACGTCACGGATGCGATATGCAAGATGATCGAAGAAGATCGAATCAACGCCGCTTACGCGATCGAAACCGTCACCAATCAATACCTTTCCCTCTTCGACCACATCAACGATACGTATCTCCAAGAACGTGCCGAAGACGTCAAAGACGTCTCCAACAGACTCATTAAAAACGTCCTGGACTTGCCCATCATCGACTTTGCCGGTTTAAAAGAAAAAGTCATCGTTGCCACGACCACCATCACCCCCTCGGATATGGCGAGAATTGATCCGAAATACGTCAAGGGCATCGTAACCCGTTTTGGCGGCAGAACCTCCCACAGCGCGATCATCGCGCGTCTTCTCGGCATTCCTACCGTGTTCGGCCAGGAAACCGTCCTAGACCATGTAAAAACGAATGATCTCGCCATCATCGACGGGACGCACGGCGAGATCGTGCTCGAACCGAGTACGAAAACGAAAGCCTATTACGAGACGGAAATCGAAGAAATAAAAAAACTGAAAAAAGAGCTCAAGACCTACGTCGACAAACCGTCGATCACCGCCGACGGGTCATCTCTTGGCCTGATGGCGAACATCACGTCGAAAAAAGATCTCTCGGCCGTCAAACGAGACAACGCCGACGGCGTTGGCCTCTTTCGGACGGAGTTCCTTTTTCTAAACCGAACGAGCGAACCGAGCGAAACGGAACAGTTCGAGGAATACAAGGCCGTCCTAGAAGGGATGTTTCCCAAGGAAGTCATCATTCGGACGGTCGATATCGGGGGCGACAAACGGATCTCCTACCTCGAACAAGAGCATGAGCTCAACCCCTTTCTCGGTGTACGGGGCATTCGTTTGAGTCTGAGACGACCGAAACTGTTTAAGATTCAACTTCGCGCCCTTTTGCAAGCGAGCGTCTACGGAAATCTTCGGATCATGTTCCCGATGATTACGACAAAAGAGGAATTTCTGCAGGCGAAAACGATCGTTTTGGGGGTCAAAAACGATTTACTCGCCGAAGGCATAAAAATCGCACACGTCCCCCTCGGTGCGATGATCGAAGTTCCCGCGAGTGCTTTGCTCGCTCAGTCCCTCGCGTCGGTCGCGGATTTCTTCTCGATCGGTACCAACGACCTGATCCAGTACACGATGGCCGCCGATCGAACGAACCGACGATTAAACGACTTATACCAGCCGTTCAATCCCGCGCTTCTCTCTCTGATCGAACGGGTAGCGACGGCCGCCAAGGCCCACGGCATTCCTGTTGGCGTTTGTGGCGAGATGGCGTCCGACCTGCGGGTCATCCCGATTTTGATCGGGCTCGGGATCGACGAATTTTCCATGGTCCCGAAAGCAATTCTGCCGATGCGTCAGCACATCCATACGCTCGATCGCACCTCCTGCAAGCACATCGCGGATCTCGCATTGAAACAGGAAAGCGAAAAGGACGTCATCGACCTGATCGAATCCCGAGTGAAAGGAAGACACGCATGAATCCGCACTTCTTTGCCCCAAGAGAGATTACGCTCGAAAAACGAAACAACACGTTTTTCTACGTCCTGCTTCTTTCCCTGCCGACGTTTCTCGTGATCGGCATCGTTTTTCTCGTTCTCTATCTTCTGCAAGTCCCGATCACCATCAACGGAAACGCGCGCACGTTTGCCGACCCGGAATACCAGAGCTTTTTCCGATTGTTCGCTTTCGTCCTCTTTTTGCCTCTGCTTGCTTTGATTCCCATCTATTGGATCTACCGCATACGTGCCGTCGATACGCAGATCTTCCTCGCCACAGATGACGACCTTGAACCCTTTCTCTATGTCGAAGAAAAAAGAAAAATCGTCTATGTCGACGCCCAAAGACTCGTGACGTTGACCAAGAAAACGGACCAAGTCACCGTCGTAACGGACCCTTTAGAGATCGCAGCCGAAAAAACGAAGTACCTGTTCTGGTCCGACATGGAAAACCAGGAACGTTTCAAGATCAAAGAGAAACGAAACGGCTTCAAAGTATCCTATCTCGTCAAAGGAAATCGCGGCATGCGCGCACACGTCTTTACCATTAAAACCGATGTCATGGGAAAAATCGAGGACTACCGAGAGCGCATCAGCTCCCGTTCGGGTACGCGAAACAGCACGCAAGGCTTTTACAGTTATCGACGACTCGAAACGAAGAAACCGAGACTTGACGCGCGCATCCGACAGACACTTGGATCTACATAAATAAAAGGGGGACTTCCGATGAACACCTTCACCGACAAACAATTTCGCGATCTCGTCGAAAATGCCAGTGACCTGATCCAATGCGTCCGAAACGACGGACACTTCGAATTCGTCAACAATGCCTGGAAAAAGACGCTCGGATATACGGAAGAAGAAATCGAAAACCTGATCATCTGGGATGTTATCCATCCCGATCACCTCGAAGCCTGCAAGGACATCTTCCAAGACGTTTTCACTGGCAAGAACGTCGACTACGTCGAAGTGACGATGATCACGAAGACCGGTGCCATGATCGACCTCGAGGGTCACATCAACACCAAGTGTGACTACCGCGGCAACATCGTGACGACGCGGGGCATTTTTCGTGATGTCAGCCGACAAAAGAAACTCGAACGAGAAAACGCCAAACAGCGTGCCCTAATCGAAAAGAACATGGAGTTGCACGAACTCCTCTCGCATATTTCGACCAAGTCCGTCAACGCCAGCGGTAAGGACCTTGAAGCGATCATCGACCTCGCGCTCGCCCGATTCGGTTCGTTTGTCGGTGCCGATCGAGCCTATATCTTCAACTATGACTTCGCTAAACGGATCGCCATCAATACGCACGAATGGTGCAATACCGGCGTCGAACCGCAGATCGAAAACCTTCAGGCCGTCCCTTTTGCAGAGATGTCGGATTGGGTCGAAGCCCACAGCAAAGGCGAAACAGTCAAGATCGATGATCTATCGCTGCTAAAAAAAACGGACAGCGTCCGCCTGATCCTCGAACCACAAGGCGTCCAGAGTCTGTTGACGATTCCGATGATCAGACAAAATGTCTGTTACGGGTTCATTGGCTTCGATACCGTCAAAACCGTGCATCGATATACCGAGGGCGAACGCTTCGTCCTCGCCGAACTGAGCGGCGTTCTGCTCAACATCCTCTTTCGCATGGACCTCGAAAAACAGATCCGAAAACAAAACGAAAGACTGCGCCGGGAAAGACAGCGCGTCCTCAATCTCGTCGAATCCTCGAACGCGATCATCTTCGAGATCGATACCGACCGGCGCTACGTCTCGATCTATGGGAGTCTTCTTAAGGACATGGGTCTTTCCGTAAAGGACTACATCGGTAAAACGGCAACCGAAGGCTTCGGTGAAGACGGAAATGCGCGCTATCACGCCCACGGGCGCGCGCTATCCGGTGAACGCTTCATCTATGAATGGCTCCATACGGTTGACGGAAAGACACGTGTTTTGGAAACGACGCTTTCGCCGATCTATGCCGAGGATATGCGGATTACCGGTGCTGTCGGTATCGTCAGTGACGTGACGGACCAGAAAGAACACCAGAAAAAGATCGAACACATGAGCAATCACGACTTTTTAACCGATCTTTTCAATCGTCGCTATTTTACCCGAACGATTGAAAAGATCGCACACATGAATTTCGGACTGCTCATTATCGATGTGAACGGTTTGAAACTGATCAACGACATTTACGGACACAATAAGGGCGATGAATTGTTGCTTGAGGTCGCGGGTATTCTCAAGAGCGTCTGTCAAAAAGACGAAGTCGTCACCCGGATCGGCGGGGACGAGTTCGCGATCATTTTATCGGAAACCGATGAGAACGAAATCGAACGCATGATCGCGAACATCAAGAGCCACGTCAAGCGCATCAAAATCGAAAGCATCGATCTGTCGCTTGCGATCGGTTACGCGATCAAGGACGATGAGAAGCTCTCTTTGGAAACCATGTTCAAGATCGCCGAGGATAGCATGTACAAGAACAAAACCGTTGAAGGCAAGAGCATGCGCAACCGGGCGATCCAAGGCATCTACCAGACCTTGATCGAAAAGCACCCGATCGAAAACGCCCACGCCAAACGGGTCAGCACGTATTCGGAAAAAATCGGCCAAGCACTCGGACTCAGAAAAGAAGCGATCAAAGAGCTTAAACTGGCCGCTCTTTTGCACGACATCGGCAAGATCAGCATACCGGATGCGATCCTGAACAAGCCTTCCGGATTGACCGCTGAGGAATTCGAAATCATCAAGACGCATACGGAAATCGGTTATCGTATTTTACGGGCAGCCGACGAATACTCCAATCTCGCGGAGTACGCCTACGCCCACCACGAACGTTTCGATGGAGGTGGCTATCCCCGGGGCATCAAGGGCGAGGATATCCCGCTTTTCTCAAGAATCATTTCCGTCGCGGATGCCTATGAAGCGATGACGACCGATAGGCCTTATCGAAAACAACTCGCATCGAATGAGGCGATCAAAGAACTAAGGAAACATGCCGGTACTCAGTTCGATCCGGAGATCGTCGACATCATGATCGACATCATCGAGTCCACCGCGAAAGACCACATGGACACGGATACCCAGATCCTCGGATAAACGCCCTCATGACCTTGATATGATCAAAGCAGACCTGGAGGTATGACCATGCGCATCATCAAAAAAGTGCTTTTCATCCTGTTGTTTCTTACCATCGTTTGGATCCTGTTGATCCTTTCACCGAAACCCGATCTTCATGCGGGCGAAAATCCCTTTTTACAAGAAAACGGACTCCCTTTGATCATCGCGCATCAAGGTGGAAAAGCCGAATTTCCCGAGAGTACGCTCGAAGCCTATTATAACGCCTATTCCGTCAATCAAGACGTCGTTTTCGAAGCGGATATCGTCATAACGAAAGACGACGTCTTGATCATTTCCCACGACACGACCCTCGACCGGGTCACCGACCTTCCGGCCAACGCACCCGCTCACGAGATCAACTATTCTGATCTCATAAAAAACGAAACGAATTTCGCTTTTCAAAACGAAATCAGCGGAAACAACGGCATCAAGACCACGGCTGAACTCATCCCCTATACCAATTACCTCGGTGAAACCGTTACGCCGCTGGACGTCGAATATCCCGCGGGTATTACGGCCCGACACGACACGAAATTTCTCGCCCTTACCTTGGAAGAACTGCTTACCCTATTCCCCACACAAAGACTCGTTCTCGAAGTGAAACAAACGGGCGAAATCGGTGAACGCGCACTAAAGAAACTCTTTGAACTCCTCGATGGTCTCGATCCCGTATACGACCCCTATTCCCGAATCATGTTTTCAACCTTTCACAAGGACGTCTTCGACCGTTTCCTCGAACTGAAGAAATCGACTTACCCGAATCTCATGGTCGCCCCCCAACAAGACGGGGTCATCCGCTATTATGTCTTGCATTGGCTCGGGCTCTCCGCTTTTTTCCGTCTTCCCATCTCATCTCTTGCCGTCCCGATGGAACAATTCGACCTCAGTCTTCACCGCGATCTCTTCATCAGGACCGCGCAAAGACACAACGTCGCCGTCCATTACTGGACGATCAACGAAGAAAAGGACATGAGAACGCTAATCGACAAGGGTGTGGATGGCATTATGACCGATTACGTGACGCGTCTAGATGACATCCTCGATACGTATGCGAAATAGGGGTTTACCTACCCTTTTCGATTGTTTTGATATGGTGTATTTCAAGATCAATTTTTGGAGGTATGTATGGATCTCAAAATCGTCGAATCGTTTCAAAGTCTCAGCAACACGTTTCTCGACTACATCGTTTTGTTCATAACCGAATTTGGTGGTGAAACCGTCTTTCTCATCATCGCCGCGCTCCTCTTTTGGACCGTGAACAAAAAGTTTGCCTATCGTCTGACGATGTTCGTTCTTCTCAATGTCATGGTCAACGCGATCCTCAAGAACATCATTAGACGTCCGAGACCGTACCAAACGGATTCAAACGTCGTTTCCATCGGTGAAGAAACCCACGGATACGCGATGCCGAGCGGTCACGCGACGAACGGGACGGCACTCGCTTTCATGCTCAATGAGCGTTACGGGACCTACCGGAAATGGGTCACGCCTGCGCTCGTGGTCATGGTAGTCCTCATCGCCCTTTCGCGCGTCTATCTCGGCCAGCACTACCTGACGGACGTCCTCGCGGGTATTGTCGTGACGTCTGTCGTCTATCTTGTCGTCATCAAAGTCTCTCCCCTCATCAAGATCAGCACGGAACGACTCGTCTTCTTTGCGAGCCCCCTTTTGATCCTTTTGCTTATTTTCGTCCAGGACAAGAACTATTTTGTCGCAACAGCAGCGGTTCTTGGCGGTACGCTCGGCTATTATCTCGAATCGAAGTACGTCGGCTATGACGTCAAAGCTCCGCTTCTGACCCAGATCATGAAATACGTCATCGGTATCGTGGTCGCACTCATACTTAAAGAAGGACTCAAACTCATTTTGCCTTATCCGGAAGGCGAAAACATCCTTTCCCTCGGTCTTGACTTCGTCCGATACTTCATCTTGACGCTCTGGTTGACCCTCGGTGCGATGTTCACCTTCAAAAAACTTTTTTCAAAGGATGAGAAAGAAGCATCCTGATCACGTTTTATCCCTAGAAAAAGAACACCGGGATCATCCGGTGTTCTTTCTTTACGCTAACGGGCAGACATGCGCGTGATTTTCAGGTTTAAGCATGGTCATGCAATCGCTTGTTGCATATCGATGGGATTTCCTATCCGTGCCTTTTTGTTCATACGCGCTCATCTTGACTGCAAGAGCCTTATTTCTTTTTAGCCTTCTTAAGATACTTCTTGATCCGTTTCATGAACTTCGTCTGATCATAGCTCAAAATCGAGACGCGATAGATCGGCGCGACGATATAGACGGCAAGAACCGTGGAAGCGATGACGACCAACAGAGCGATGATCGCTTCCAAAACCGAGAGGACACCGGTCGCAAACGCGACGGGAGCGACCATCGGCGTGAAGATCGGAATGAAAGCCGCGACTTTCATAAATCCGGTCGCACCGGCCATCGGTGCGAAAATCGTAATATAGAAGCCCGACAGCAACAACAACATGATCGGTGACTGGAACTGCTGATAGTCTTCCTGTGTCGTCGCGATCGACGCGAAAAGCGCGGAAAAGATCAGGAAAAAAAGCGATCCGAAGATGACGAAGAAAACCGTGAAAACGAGAACAGCCGGCCAATTCGGAATCAGTTCGGCCAGAAAGGACAAAAGGGATTCGCTCTCGATCGGTACCGATGCAACCATGTTCGCGGTACCCGAGATGAGATTGGCGATCCCGCCATAGACTAAAAGCAGACCACCCTGAATGATGATGAAGGCGATGCTCGCGGCGATCTTCGACATGAAATGGAGTTTCGCCGGGACGCTCGCGATAATCGTTTCGATCGCCTTCGACGACTTCTCTTCGATAATATCGACGCCGACGAATTGCGTCGCCATCGTAATAAGAATAAAGAGCGGAAGAACGAGAAAGGTCATGACCGAATTGAGGGCGATCGCTTCCTCCGGATCCTCGTAATCGGGTCCATACCCGAAATCGAATACGGGTCGTTCGTATCCTTCGATTTGCTCGTTGATCACGAACAGCTCGATCTCCGACGTCAACACGTCGTTATACTCGGTGTGCTTGCTGTAGATCATGACTTCGGGTGAGGCGAAATCGCCGGTAAAATGCAAGACCATATCGCGGTCGTCATCTTCCCAGAAGGCTTCTTCGTCAAAGGATTCGCCGATATCTTCGAGCCGGTAGAAACGATAGCCTTCATAAGGCGCGTTCAAAAACTCTTCCAAGTCGCTCGCAAAAGCCGGTTCCGGAGTTTCATTGACGACGTCGACATAGAGATAGTCGATCTGATCCGATGGATCTTGATCACCGCTGAATAGCTCGATGATCGTCGGCAAGTTGATGATCGCGATCAAAATGAGGGCGATGACGACATTGGCGATGACGAAAGCCTTTCTAAATACGCGTTTCTTGATGCCGTAGGCAATAAGAAATTTAAGCTTCTTCATGGCTGTGCCCCACTTTCGCGATAAATATTTCACTCAAAGTCGCTTTTTCAACGTCGAACTTCGTCACGTTCTCACACGTCTTGACATAGTCGAAAACGGACTTTCGGACGTCTTCATGCGCGATCTTGACGACGATGCCGTTGGCGTTTTCAATGACGCGTTCTACGCCTTCGATCGTTTTCAAGTGCTCGATGTCGACGTCAGCGACGACGTGGATGTTCTGCTTCTTGAAATCGTCCTTGACGGCTTCAAGACGTCCTGCGATGACGGCATGTCCCTTTTCCAAGACGACGACTTCCTCACAGAAGGATTCGACGTGATCGAGTTGATGCGAGGAAAAAACGACCATCGATCCCTGTTTCTGAAAGTCACGGATAACTTCGACGAAGAGCTCCAGGTTGATCGGATCGAGTCCGGAAAAGGGTTCATCCAAGACGAGCAGCTTGGGACTGTTGATGATGGCGGAAATGAATTGTACCTTCTGCTGGTTCCCTTTCGAGAGTTCCTTGATCTTCTTGTTCTTATAGGCTTCGATCTTGAATCTTTTCAACCAGTAATCGAGTCTTTCTTCGATCATCTTCTTATCCATGTCCTTGAGTTGGCCGAAATAGAGCATGAGCTCCTTAACGGTAATCTTGGTTAGAAGCGACCGTTCTTCGATCATGTAGCCGATCTCGTTGACGTTGTGATAGCCGACCTTTTGTCCGAAATAAAGGATCTCGCCTTCGGTCGGTTCAAGGAGTCCCATGATCATCCGGAATGTCGTCGTCTTGCCGGCACCGTTCGTGCCGAGCAATCCGAAAATATCGCCCGGTTTGATCGTGAAACTCAGATTGTCCACGGCGACAAAGTCGCCGTAGAGCAGCGTTGCGTTTCTTACTTCAAGCATGGTTTGAACTCCCTTGTACATATGTTTTATACTCATTATACACGATTATTATTAATTATACAAGTAAATTATTTTATATTATTTTTTGTTTCACGTTCGATTTTATCCAAAAAATCCTGGAACGGAACGGTAATCTGTTTCTCGGAATTGTAGCTCCGATACGTCACGCTCTTACTCTCCTGTTCCTGATCGCCGATGACGAGCAAATAAGGAATCTTTTGGGTCTGAGCGTCACGAACCTTGTAGCCGAGTTTCTCTTCCCGCCGATCCGTTTCGACGCGGTGGCCCTTGCGCCGCAATGCATCATGGATCATTTGGGCGTAATCGGCGTGGATCTTGTTGTTGACCGGCAACACGCGAATCTGGATTGGCGCAAGCCAAAAGGGGAACGCACCCTTGTATTCTTCGGTCAGATAGGCGACGAAGCGTTCCATCGTCGAGACGATCCCGCGATGGATGACGACGGGCCGGTAAATATTTTTCCCGTCTTCGCCGACATAGGTCAGATCGAAGCGCTCCGGCAACAAAAAGTCGAGCTGGATCGTCGAGAGCGTTTCCTCGTGTCCGAGTGCCGTACGCACCTGGACGTCGAGTTTCGGACCGTAAAATGCGGCTTCACCGATCGCTTCGTAATACGTCAGTTCCATGTCGTCCATCGCTTCTTTGAGCATCCGTTCGGCCTTGTTCCACATGGCGTCGTCGGGGAAATACTTTTCCCGATTTTTCGGGTCGCGGTAGCTGACCCGAAAATCGTAGTCCGTGATCGCAAAGTCGTCATAGACCGCGAGAAGCAGTTCCATCGTCCGTCTAAATTCGGCCTTGATCTGGTCCGGTCTGACGAAGATGTGGGCGTCGTTTAGCGTCATTTCCCGCACTCTTTGCAGTCCCGAGAGCGCTCCGCTTTTTTCATAGCGATGCATCATGCCGAGCTCGGCGATGCGCAGCGGCAACTCCCGGTAACTGTGGACGTCGTTCTTGTAGATGAGCATGTGGTGCGGACAATTCATCGGCCGGATGACGAGCATTTCGCCCTCGCCCATGTCCATCGGCGGAAACATGTCGTCGTGATAGTGGTCCCAGTGACCGGACGTCTTGTAAAGGTCGACGTTCGCCAGAATCGGCGTATAGACGTGCTCGTAACCGAGGCTGATCTCGACGTCGGTAATATACCTTTCGATCGTGCGGCGGATGGTCGCGCCTTTCGCAAGCCAGAAAGGAAGACCGGCACCGGCTTCTTTGGTCAACATGAAAAGTCCGAGTTCCTTACCGAGCTTGCGGTGGTCGCGTTCCTTGCGTTCGATCAGTAGCTCGAGATAATCGGCCAAGTCCTGTTTGTTGAAGAAACTCGTACCGTAAATTCTTACGAGCTGTTTGTTTTTCGAGTCGCCCCGCCAGTAAGCACCGGCCAAGCTCAGTAATTTGAAATGCTTGATATAGGACGTATCGGGGACGTGCCCACCACGGCAGAGGTCGACGAAATCGCCCTGGCGATAAACCGACAGGCCGTCTTCCTTAAACTCTTCGATCAGTTCGAGCTTATACGGATCGTCTTTGAAGATGTCTTTCGCCTCTTCATAGGTGACCTCCTGCCGTTTGATCGCGTACTTCTCTTGCGCGAGTCGACGCATCTCGTCCTCGATTTTCGGAAGGTCTTCGTCCGTGACCTTCGTATCACCGAAGTCGACGTCATAATAAAAGCCTTCCTTGATCGCCGGTCCCACCCCAAAGGATACCTTGGGATACATATTCGTGATGGCTTGTGCCATCAGGTGGGCGGCGCTGTGCCGGAGCACGTCGAGGCTGCGCGGATCCTTCTCGAGCAGAAGTTCGAGCTTGCCGTCCTGTTCAAGCGGTCGGTCGAGTTCGATCAATTCGCCTGCAAAAACGGCGGCGAGGGCCTTTTTGGCGAGACTGATGGAAATGCCTTTGGCGATTTCCAGGGGTGTTACGCCTTTTTCAAAATTCTTTTTACTGCCATCGGGAAACGTGATAAACATGATTTTTTCCTCCTATCAAAATAAAACGCCCTTAGATTTCTCTAAGGACGACGATATCGCGGTACCACCTTAGTTCTGGATTTTCCAGCACTCATCATATGGATAACGGCATGACCCGGGTGATCTTTCCATCACCTACTCAAAGGGAGTAACGTCGTTCTGTTCGCAGCTTGCACCATCCTGCGTCGCTTGTTTCGAACAACGTGTTGTCCTCATCATCGTAACTGATTTTATTATATCACGAGTTTCGTTTATTTCAAGTCCGAATCGGGGTATTCTTTCGCGGACAATTTCACATAGATCATCAGCCTTTCCCGGTTTTGACACTTCATGTCCGACCCAATTCCAATCGAACTGCGAGAAAAGCTCCGCAGCAAATGGCGACATACGTTTGCGCCCTCCTTGAGAAGAAGAGATGGTAACATGGAAATCCTGAAACTGATCTTCGGTCAAAAAAGATCGAAGACCACACAAAAATACCTGCATCCGAACAAAAAAGACTTGATCAAGAAACAAAAAAATTCCAGGCAAAACAATCTTCTTTCAAATCACAAAATTGAAATGGCAAAAACACAGGCTTTGGAGCAAAGGAATATTTACCGAAGAAGGACAAAAAAATCGAGAGCGCGGTTTCATTAATAACAGGTGGTGGCTCCGGGCAAAATTAAACGACTGACACAAGGATTTTCATTCCTACCTGCCAATTATGAATTCATACGACATCCTTATGAAACCGTCCTCACATAAAGGTATCAGATTTGTCCTTATATCATTAAAGAATCTCGTTTTGCATTGTTTTGATGTCTTTTGCTAATTGATTCATATATGTGAAGAATCCAATCAAATCGCTGCTGTTCTCTGTCGATGCCTGACGCGTTCTTGTTCAAACGTCACCACCTCCTTGGCTACATATATGGCACAGTCCCAATCACAATCGAACCGCAACAAAAGCCCACACCACATATGGTGCAGGGCTGGTCATATATGACTTTGGGTATTTTTGCTGAAAGGCTCAATTACAACTGTGCATCATGTGTACCCTTGACTTTTCCACATCCGGTCCGCCCCTTTTCTGTCAGCTGGCGCGACAGAAGGGGCGGATAAACCTTCACAAGGTAAAAAGGTAAGAAGACAAAAGGTTATTGTCCTAGAATCATACGAAAGCCGTCGTTGTCGCTCGC
>CAYUIK010000029.1:0-3366 GCA_964444805.1 uncultured Acholeplasmataceae bacterium
TCACGAATGATCCGAATCGAATCGTCTATCAAGAGGGCGATTCTTTCGATTCGACCGGCATGGTCGTTGCACTCCTCTATTCCAATGGTGGTGGAAAAGTCGTCGAAGACTATGTTTTCAAGGAAGAACCATTGACTGTGGAGGATGCGTCATTTTCGATTCGTTACGGTGATTTTGCCACGGAAATTCAACTCGAGATTACGGAACGCAGGACCGAATACATCATCGACTGCGGCGACATCCATGATCCGCTTACGGTATTTGCCCCCTTCCTCTCGCACATCCCCGCGATTCACATCCCCGGCACGAGCGTCATCAATCTCTATGAAACACCCGATTTCTCGGGGGATCCGATCGTTTTTCCTTATATCCGCACCGATCAACAGAGCGTGAGACTTTATGCCGAATTCGACGCTTCCATCCATCGGATCACGTTCAACGTACCGGAAGGTTTCACGTGGGTCGATGGCGGACCGCTCGAACAATTCGTCGTTCACGGTGAACCGCTCCCAAATCCTCCCGTTCTTTTCCAGGAAGGCTATACGATGCTCGGTTGGAACGATGATCTCGCGGTAATGGATCGCGACCGCGAATTGACTTTCATGTATGCGGCGATCATCGCCACAAAGGATCAGAGCACATCCGACGAACACGCGGCCTACTTTGTCGACGTCATTTCGAGTGACATCCCGATTGAAATCAATCTTCGCGTCGATGACTGGGGTCATGACTACTTCGAACACGTCATGGGAACGCGATATCTGATCGAAGAGAACACGACCGTTTCCGCGCGGGCAAAGTATAAAGGCGAATGGATCGAATTAAACGATGTGATCATCGCTTGTTCGAACCACAGCAGGCCTGCGAAACCGACCGTTTCCTATTACTCGCCTATGGATACCCCCGGAAGTCTTATCGCCGTACTGGAAAACGGAACGAAACCGGACGAATCGATCGCTTTGCTCAGTCATACGCGCTATCGTCTCGATCATGCGCCGACGTGGGAAACCTTTACCGGCGATCACCATGTAATCCTTGTCCCAAATGATACGATCATCGACGTGGAAACCTATGATTTGGACCTGCAACCTTCGAGTCGTTTGACCATCTCGGCAACACTCGCATCCTTTACCTATGACATCGGTCAAAAAACGACCGAGCGATCCGTTCTGCAAATGACCGAGTACTTCCCGAATGGCATCAAAACGGTCACGACACGCCTGATCGGAAATATCCATCCGGTTGAGGGGACCGACATGGGCACATTCGAAGCATTCTATCCCTACACGACCGGCAGCGACTATATCGGGTGCGGTCCAAAAGCCGCGGAAATCTTTTTAGGCTGGTTCGGCAGTGAAAAGACGCAGTTCGATCTGGTCCATGATCACTACGTCGAGACCCAGTCCGTCAACTTCTTTTCCGGCATCTTCACGACGCCGGCTCAACTCGATTTCGGGATTTCCCGCGCCCTGCTAGAATATGGACTCTATGACGATCACGTCACCCAGAACAGCCCCAACACCACAAACGAAACCGTCAATCTCATCGAATCCTATCTGGAAAACGGATTTCCCGTCATCATTCTCGTCGATGAGGGGAATCACTACCAGGTCATATCGTCTTCGCTCGTAACATGGAGCGAAAGCGGATCCGTTCTTCATGCCGAGTTCGTGCTGCACGATAATGGCGGTCCGCGCATCCATACGTGGTCGCAGATCGCATACTTCTTTGAAGATCAGTTACACGCCGTTGCAGCCAGAACAATCGGCTTCATCAGTTATCGTGACATGATTCTTTCGATCGAAGTCCCGGAAGAAGCATAACAGAAAGGGCCGATGCGAACGTTCGTATCGGCCCTTTCTTTCCCTTTCTTGCTTCTAAGGTTGAAGTTCGATGCTGATGGCGTATTCATGCATTTCGTCGTCTGCGATCGCTTCATCGATGAAACGGCGAAATAAAATTCCATCCGCTGACAGACCTGTCTCAAGATGACAGATCGCGATCCCGAGATCGAGCCATTGAATATCAAAGGGGATGACGTTCGCGTAGTTCGCTGTCCGCTTTAGATAGATATCGGCCACACCCTCTTTGACAACGATGCGCCATGGTTGTTTGTTCGAAGCCGATGGTCCAGCTTGGACGAGCTTGAGATAGGGGATGAGAGGATGAGAATCGGTTTCTTTCAATGGCTGTGAGAAATCCCTGTCAAAAAAGAGTTCTTCGAACGGTTTTCTTTTTGTCGCCTTGACGGTTTTGATTAACGTCTTTTCCCGGAGTGTCCGATAGGACGCTTCGTAACCGACGGCGGATATGGCCGGAACGATGCGGTCTTCCTTCATGTGATCGTCGAACGTCTTCCGTCTGAACGTGCCGCCGAGCCAGACCGTGCCGAGACCTCGCTCGGTCAGTTTCAAAATGACGTATTCGAAGAGATAACCGAAATCGATCAAGCCTTCTTTGGTCGGCTTCGTCGTTCCACCGATGAAAGCGGGGGCGTCCTGGACGAATCCGTAAGTCCCGATTCTTCTTGTTTTCGGCTCTTCACCCTTTTGATTCCGATAGTAAAAAAGGTCGATCGTATGCGAAAACGGCGTTTTTATGGTCAAGGCATCCTTGAGTATTCGTGAAACGAAGGCTTCATCCTTCTGATCGAGTGGTCGATCCGCATAGGTACGAACCGAACGTCTCTTTTCTATCGCGTCCTTCATGATAACCTCCATAGCTTAGGATAGGTCTATCATACCACGACAGGGACACGCCGAAAAAGGATATACGTGATTCTTCCTGGCGTCTATGGTATACTTATAGGTGAACCCCCAAGAAAAACGATCAAGGTCGTAGGCCTTCGATCGAACGACTTGTCGTTTATCTTGCTTGATGATCACCTGATTCCTCGCAATGATTCGAGAAAAAAAGGAGGTCCACACTATGAAAACGAAACGACTTGAAGATTTCTTGAATGAATTGCCGTCATCGGTCATCGACGTCACGTATCATGACCGTGAAGGTAACGTCATCAATGAAGAAAGACTCAAGACGATCGATTTCGACAACGCCGGTGTCCTCGCTCATGTGAGCGAACCCTGGAACAAAGACATGACGCGAGACGTTGTCCGTGTTACGCTCGATATCGATTGACCCTATGCCTAACCCCGAGAAGATCTCGGGGTTATTCTTTTAATCCGTCCGACCCACCGCTTGACGTTCCTTGTTTTCGTTTTGATACGAACGACGCGTCGCCTCTCGCATGATGCATAATCTTTCCAAAGTCCGTTAAACGCATCATTATATCATCGTTAGACCGTTCGGCCCACGTTCCTTGAAACCGAGCACATGAGAAGCGATCGGCCGTTTTGGTGATCGAGC
>CAYUIK010000030.1:0-11537 GCA_964444805.1 uncultured Acholeplasmataceae bacterium
CGTATGCTTTGGGAAGGAGACGATGGTTATTGTGGCGAAAGTTCGATTTATCCTGTTGAAAATCATGGTTTCACTCAGGATTTCAGCTAAAAAAGAGCATGCATCAAGTGATGTGTGCTCCGTGTCGTTGCAAGAAAGAGTTGTTTTTCATTTCAATCCTTACTTGACCGAATATCTCAGTTATATGTCCCGATGATCCGGACTTGTCTCAATGATCTCACATGCATGTACATTCCCATATCCGGCCACTCAAAGAAAAACACCGCAAGCGCGGTGTCCCCATCCACTAAATGCCACAGGCGTCGCCTTCGCACGACGCATCATCATCCTGCTTTTCATTCAATACGTTCAATTCCTTTTCCTCGTCATGGATCTGCTTCAAAGCCGCTAGAAAATACTCCTTTTGTTGAGCGCCGGAAACACCATATTTCCGATTGATCACGAAGAAGGGAACGCCTTGAACACCGACCTGATGGCCTTCCGTAATCTGGCTTTGAACCACGTCGGCGTAGGCTTGCTTCTTTAGAACATCGAGCGCTTCATTCCGGTCGAGACCAACTTCGGCTGCGAGTGCGGCGAGCGTCTCGTAATCGGACAAGTTCTTTCCTTCACTGAAGTATGCCTGCATGAAACGATCCGTGATCTCCGGTTCAAGACCTTTCGTGTCCGCCCATTTCGCGAGCCGGTGTGCATCGAACGTGTTCGTCATCTGCATGATGTCGTACCGGTAAGTCAAATCGACCGTTTTTGCGTTCTCCGTAAACATCCGAAAACGTTCTTCGGCTTGTTTCACATCCATGTCGTGCCCTTTGGCAAATGATTCAGCAGCCGTGCCTTCCATCGTCTTCGGAGCATTCGGGTTGAGCTGATAGGCTTTGTAGGAAACCTCGACTTCGTCTTTTTTTTCAAATGCATTCAATGCCTGTTCGAACCTTTTCTTTCCGATGTAGCAAAATGGACAAGCGAAATCCGACCATAATTCGATTTTCATATGGGTATAACCTCCTTGATTGATTCGCTCATATTGTATCACGATGACAACTTTCACGCATGATATTTGCTTTATTATTTATCTTTTATTAACATTCGAACATAAAAAAAACAACCCGTTCGGGTTGTTCATTCACTAACGATTTTTACTTCCGTAGCATCCACTTCGGTCGGTGTCGCGCGACCAAAGAAATCGATCTCGACAACGAGCTTCTCTTGATCGTTGTCCACTTCGGATACGATGCCTTTCAAACCGGAGTAAGCGCCCGTGAGCACTTCCACGCGTTGGTCGAGTAAATGGTCATAAGTCGGTTTACTGATAACACCGATCTTGAGCAGAATCTGGTTGATTTCATCCGGTGCCAGGGGAACAGGCTTCGTTCCACCACCGCTCGAACCGAGAAATCCGGTAACGCGCGGCGTATTTCTGACGACAAACCACGACTCGTCCGTAACGATCATCTCAACGAAGACGTAACCGGGAAAAAGTTGTTTGATCTTTTCCTTTTCCTTGCCATCGGCTTTCTTTTCAATGACCTTTTCTTCTGGGACGATGATGCGAAAGATGTATTCGCTCATGCCCATACTTTCCACGCGGCGCTCTAAATCCTGTTTGACGGCATTCTCATAACCCGAATAGGTCTGAATGATATACCATCGAACGCCCTGGGTCATAGAATCCCACCGAGTAGACGTAGGATCAGGATGTTGTACACGAGGATAACGCCTGTCAGAATAAACAGGAAGATCAAAACGCGAACAGCAGCATCAATGAACTTCGAACGCGTCGGCCACGAAATCTTTTTGAGTTCCGGAAGGGCCGGCAAAAAGAACGGGTAAACGACGAGAATGAGTCCGAAGACGGAAATCGCGAAGAGAACCCACGCGAAAATCAAACCGTTCGGTTCCTGTCCGAGCACGGGGAAATCCTCATTGATTTGCAAGAGCGTGTTTCCGCTAATGATCATGAGTGAGAGCGCACCCGAAAGGGTCGCGAGTATTCCCAACAAGAGATTTTCCCACTTGTATTCGGTCGTCAAAACTTCCAATAATTTACTTTTTTCTTCCTCTGGTCTTTTCTTTTCTTTGATCGCCATGAAGATCCTCCTATTTGCTTTCCTTGTGCAGAGTATGCTGATTACAGCGGGGACAATACTTGTTGACTTCGATGCGTTTCTTTTGTGTCTGTTTATTCTTGGTTGTCGTGTAGTTCCGGCTGAGACATTTCGTGCACACGAGAATTACTTTTTCGCGCATTAAAAAACCACCTCTGTGGTCATTCGCAAATGTATTTTAACACTTATGAATGACTTAGTCAACTATCAAAAATCATTATAACACACTTTTCAGTTTTTTACGGACACGAAAAATCGTGTTGTAAATCTTTTTCCTGTCGAACCCCGTCTTGAGGGCGATCTGTTGAACAGGATGTCTGGCAATGAAATAATCCTCATAGACGATCTGTTCGAGTTCGCTTTGAAACTTAATGTCCGGTGCTTGTTCTTCGATAAAGGTCACACCCTTTTGAAAGTCGAAATTGTCGTAGAGGACATAGTCGGGAAGGCGACGTTTCAAAGCATAGAATTTCCGTTTGAGAATCATTTCGAAATAGCGCGTGAACGTCTTGTTGTGTCGTTCATTGAACGTTTCCACAGCTTTCACGAGCATCATCAGTCCTTCCTGGTAAAAGTCCTCGCTATCCCTACTCTCGAGATTCAAGAGATGGACATTCTTCCAGATCAGACGACTGTACTTATTGATCAAGTAGCGAA
The DNA here is from genome assembly GCA_964444805.1 of uncultured Acholeplasmataceae bacterium. Taxonomy (GTDB): domain Bacteria; phylum Bacillota_I; class Bacilli_A; order Acholeplasmatales; family Acholeplasmataceae; genus RECG01. Next base: position 2,763 of record CAYUIK010000030.1, read on the forward strand.
ACGCGGTCTGGTCATGTTGACGGATGAGATAAATCAGTTCGTAGTCATTCATGACGTAGATCATCGTTACGCCCTAATCTCCCAGCACCGCATACATCATGAGTGCCGCGGCGACGCTAACGTTCAGGGAATTGATTTTGCCGCGCATGGGAATCTTGACGAGCACATCACAATTCCTTTTGACCAGGGGGCGTATGCCCTCGCCCTCATTGCCGAGGACGATGGCGAGCGAGCGCGTCCGATCGACCGCACGGTAGTCGACCGTCGCCTTGTCGTCGGTACCGACGACAAGAACACCTGCATCCTGCAACGTCTGGATCGCCTGGTTGATGTTGGTGACGAGCGCCACAGGAACGTGTTCGATCGCCCCCGATGAAACCTTGGCAACCGTCGCCGACAGCGGAGCACTGTGTCTCCTGCTGACGATAATCGCATCCAGTTTCGTCGCTTCAGCCGTACGCATGATCGCCCCGAGATTGTGCGGATCCTCCACGCCATCGAGTATGATGAAGCGCTGTCCCTCCGCTTTTGTGAGAACGTCGTCGAGTTCGACGTAGGCATAGGCCTCGACTTCGGCGACAATTCCCTGATGATTCGCCTTATCCGTCAGCTCGTTCAAACGTCCCTTCGTGACTTTGTCATACGTGATGCCGTTCTCTTTTAGAAAGACGAGCATCTGCCTGTCGGAAAACTTGTTGTCCAAGTAGATCCGAACGATATTACGCTTTGCGTAGATCGCCTCTCTAATAACATTTTTACCGTAAATGATCATGATTTATCCCTCCGCGCACAGGATATAATAAACACCACATCGAAATCCAATCAGATTGGAAAAAGATTGATGAAAGGGCGCATCGCGCCCTTATATTCGACTGTCACTGCAAGTCAGCGACTTTATTCACGACGAGTTTGATCGCTTTTCTCACCCATCGATAGATGTTACTCATGAAATAGATGAGCGGGAAGGTCGCTTGTGCGATGACGACCAACAGCAGGATTTGCGGAACGGTCAGCGGTTCGATCGGATAGAAGTCCTGACGGTAGAGTGGTGCGAAATTGAAGAACTGCGGAATGAAGACGATCGCCGAGATCACGAAGGTCACCATCAGAACAAAGAGGACGCGCCTCATCGTATTGAACGGCGTCGAGATCCGATAGAGTACGGCGAGTGACGTCACGGTCGCCGAGATCACGATAATCGTCGAGATCTCGATTTGTCCCATGTCGAGAACAGAAGCGAAGGCAAAGACGACGAGACTGTTGATCATGACGACGAGCGCTCCTGGCAGAGCGGCCTTAATGATGTTTAATAGGAAGCGTCCCTTGACGAGCCTTCCATTCGGTTCGAGTGCGAGAATGAAAGAGGGGATACCGATGACGAAATAGTCGATCAAAATGAGTTGGTTCGGCTGAATCGGATAAACGCCTTGTCGCACGATGGCGATGACCGCCAAGAGAAAGGAAAAGATCGTTTTCGTCAGAAAGAGCGTCGAAACGCGTTGAACATTGTTGATAACCCGTCTTCCTTCGCTGACGACTTTCGGCATCGACGAGAAGTTCGAGTCGAGCAAGACGAGGTGTGAGACATTTCTCGCCGCTTCACTGCCGGAAGCCATGGCGATCGAGGTATCGGCCTCTTTGAGAGCGAGAATGTCATTGACGCCGTCTCCCGTCATGGCGACGGTCCGTCCGTTGTTTTTAAGCGATTCGATCAAAAGTTTTTTCTGTTGGGGCGAAACACGTCCGAAAACGGTATAACGACCCGCAGCCCGAATGACTTCTTTATCCGCCATGCCTTCGAGGCTGATGAATTTATCGGCATTCTCGATCCCGGCTCGCTCGGAGATTCTCGACACGGTCGTGGGATTGTCGCCGGAAATAACCTTGACATCCACCGAATGGCTCTTAAAATATTCGATCGTTTCAACGGCATCCGGACGAATCGAATCCTCGATCATAATTAAGGCAACCGGTTGAACCTTGCCTTTGACTTCCCCATCGACGATATCTTCTTTTGTATGTCCGAGAACGAGCACGCGGTATCCTTCGGCCGTTTCTCGGTCGACATCGTCACTGATCTTGTGATAGGTTTCTTTTAGGACGTACTCGGGTGCCCCGAGTACGAACGTCTTGTAGCGACTGAACTGAACGGCACTGAATTTCCGTACACTCGAAAAGGGGATGTGATTTAAGTGACGAATGCGCTTGGCCGTGCCAAAGTGCTCTATGAGCGCTTCAGACGTCAGATTCTGGTCGTTCAAGGCATTTAGCATCGCTGAGATCGCGTTTTTGACGGTCAGACCGGCATCATGCTTGTATTCGATGATATTCGTCACGGCCATCGTCCCATCGGTAATCGTTCCCGTTTTGTCCAGACAGAGCGTATCGACACGCGCGAGCATCTCAATGCAGTAAAGTTCTTGAACGAGCGTATTGTTCTGGGCCAGACGGATGACACCAACGGCAAGGGCCATACTCGTAAGCAGGAAAAGACCGGATGGAATCATGCCGATCATCGCACCGGCGGTACTGCGGACGATTTCGGCATAGGTCAAATCGGAAAACTGCCACATCAAATAGAAGAGAATCCCCGCCATCGGCAAAATGAACGCGCCGACGACACGAATGATGATTTTAAGTGAACCGAGCAAGTCCGAATTCGGTTTCCGATATTTTTTCGCCTGGCTCGTAAGCTTTTGAATATAGATGTCCTTGCCGATGGCGGTCACTTGGGCATGCGCGGAGCCGGAGATCACGTAACTACCGGAAAAGAGCGAATCCCCTTCGTTTTTTAGGACCGGGTCGGCCTCCCCGGTCAACAGGGATTCGTTGACTTCGATCGTTCCGGACCGGACGACGGCGTCCGCCGTAATCTGTTTCCCGGAACTGAGAAAAAGGATGTCATCGATTACAACATCTGTAATGGCGACCTCGAGATCCTCGCCGTTTCTGACGACATACGCGGTCGGTGCCGACAACAGAGACAAGCGGTCGATCGTTTTCTTGGCACGGATTTCCTGGATAATCCCGATCGTGATATTGGCCGTGATCACGCCCATGAACAAGAGGTGTCCGATGCTCGAACCGACAGAAATCAACCATCCGGCAATCCCAAAATTCAGAAAATTGAAGAACGTCAAAATATTCGACATGATGATCGTCGAAATACTCTTCGTACTTCCGGTATCGGTGATATTGGCAAGCCCAGCCATCTGCCTGCTCTCGACGTCCTCGGTCGAAAGACCTCGGTCGACTTCGGGATTGTATCGTTCAACGACGATATCGTCCTTGTGTCTTACGCGTTCGGAAACATCAAAACCGGGTTTGACTTCCTCGCTTAAAGGGACGTTCAAACCGAGCGGATCGCCCTTCATTTGTACGAGGTCGTCCTTAACGACGGTCTTCGGTCCTTTTTTCGTTTTGTTCGTTTTCTTGTCGGATGCGCTCTTTTGCGCATCCGTGGCTTGATTTAATTTTTTCGTCACGGTTTTTTCCATCTAACTTTCCCCTTCGATGAAACGAATCGCGATGTCGACGAGTTCATCCGCACGCGCTTTGTTTTCCAAGTAGAGCGCGCCGATGAGCGCTTCGAATCCGGTCGCCATGTGATAGGTCCTCGCGTCGACGTTTTTCCTTCCGGGTCCGCTGGTGTTGCGTCCGTTCTTGAAACGCGCGACTTCCTCTTGGTCGATGATCTCGGTTTCGATCATGTGTTCAATGATTTTGGCTTGAGCGACGCTCGAGGTGAAGTCAATCGCTCGCTTATGGAGCGCGTTGACGCGCGTCATCTTTCGGTCGATCAAATATTTTCTGATCCTCAGTTCGTAATAGGCGTCTCCAATGTAGGCGTATGTCAGTCCGTTCACGTCAGATCCAACCCTTTTCCATGAGCTCCTGGCGGAGACGATCCGCTGTTTCATAGTCCTTTTTAGCGCGCGCTTCCTCCCACGCTTCATACGTCCGCAAAATGCTTTCTTCGAAACCGAGTTCAGGCATAATGCCAAGAACGTTTAGGATTTGCCTTAGCGTCTGGTCGAGATCGGCAAGCCGACTCGGATTCTTTTCCTTGTTCATGTCCTTGACGATCTCATGAACGACAGTCATGGCGTTCGGTGTATTCAAGTCGTCATCCATATGCGCGATGAAAGAATCCTTGTAAAAATCGAGAACCATGCCTGTCGGCCTGTTCGAACGCTTAAGCGTGAGTAATGTTTTTTTCAGCGTCCGCACGATCCGTTCGTGGATGCGCACGAACTGTTCCATCAGATCTTTAGAATAATCGATCGGTTGACGATAATGATGGGAAATCATGAAAAGCCGAAAAACGAGTGGGTCATACGCTTTAATCAGATCCTTGACGAGCGTAATGTTTCCCAGTGACTTACTCATCTTGACCGATTCGACGGCGAGTCTGCCGACGTGCATCCAAAACCGGGCGAGATGATGTCCGTCATGGGCTACGGTCTGGGCGATTTCGTTCTCATGGTGCGGAAACTTGAGGTCCGAACCGCCTCCATGGATATCGATCTCCCGATCGAAGAGCTCATGATTCATGACGGCACACTCGGTGTGCCACCCGGGGCGTCCCGGCCCCCACGGACTGTCGTAGTTCAGACCTTCCGTCGTTTTTTTCCAAACACTGAAATCACGAGGATCTTCCTTTTGGTCGTCCAGGACAACGCGAACCCCTTCATTCAGTGCTTCGACATCCTGTTGGCTAAGTGTCCCGTAATCGGCGACTTTTCCGACTCTAAAATAGACGCCACCCGTCGTTTCATAGGCGAACCCCTTTTCAATCAGGTCTTCGATATACTGGATCATGCGCGTGACATAGTCGGTCGCCTTCGGCATGTCATCGGGAATCCGACTGCCCAAAGCGCGCGTCATGTCGAGAAAAGCCTTCGTATATGTCTCGCTCAATTCTTTCTCGGTCATATTCAACTGTTTGGCCTTGTCGATGATCTTGTCATCGACGTCGGTGATATTGGAAGCGTAACGTACGTCGTATCCCCGAAACTCGAGGTAACGCTTGAGTACGTCGAAAACGATGACGGGGCGAGCGTTTCCCAAATGGATGTCGCCGTAGACGGTCGGCCCGCAGACGTACATCGTCACGTAATCGGGTTCAATCGATTGAAATGGTTCGATTTTTCGTGTTAGCGAATTATACAGTTCAAGCATTCAAACCCACCTCTTCACGTTCATTATAATGGAAACCACGAGAAATAACAAGAATTATGTAAGATTTTAGGAATTGGCTTTACCAACAAAAAAACCGCTCGTAATCGAGCGGTATTTTCAAGCGAGTTTCCGTAATTCGGCAAGAATGAGAACCATGGCCCACGTATCCTGTTTGCAGTATTCGAAGAGGCTTTGATAGCTCTTTTTTTTCTGATCTTCCGGCATCTCAGGAAAACGCGCATACGTTACGAGAGCTTCCGTTCCATTGGAAACGGCGAGTCCTTGATAAGAAAGGTCACTGAAAAGCGGGAGCACTTTTTTGATCGAATAGGACCCGTTTAAGTCACGATGGTAAAAGTTGATGCCTTTCGCCACGTCCGCCTCGTATCCGAGTGCCTGATAGAAGTCCCGGTTCCCACGAACCAAGTGCATGAGGTCAAAGAGTCGCTCGCTCAGATCGAGCAATCGGTCCCGATATTCCGGAAAAAGGTTCGCCATTTCCTTCAATCGCGTTTTCTCAAACGATTGATTGTAAACGATGATCGATCCCTCGTCCTCTTTGATGACATCGAGCATCGATTCGATCAGTTCGCGCCTTAAGTCCTTGTGTTCGGTCGCGATATAGCCATAATGATCGGAATCGAAGTCGCACTTTCCGGGTTCCCGTTCGATGTGGACCGAATACTGAAAGAGCGATTGGCTGTAAGGCTTCTCACCGTAAAACCGCGGCAACGGACAAGGAAATGTCTCGAAATCGAGGTGATAGAGTGGGTATTTCAACGACTCGATTCCGGCCTTGATCTTGTCGATCTTGTAAAAGGGCTTATGTCGTTCAATCGCTTCGCGTTGGATGACGTTATCTTGTCTTTGCAGCCACGACCGCGGAATGTCCAAGGCATGCGTGTACCCCTGATTGATCAGATCGAAGCGTTCGTGTTTTTCACCCTTCTCGTCACGAAAGCCGTGGTGTCCGTGCAAATAGACGAAAAGGGAATTCATTTGGGGGACCTTGGCATAGCAGATCGGATAGAACATGCACTGTCTGACATCGTTCCGCTGACAATGCGGTCCCAGATCGACTGGCTGGGAACTAAGCGCATTGAGCCTTTCAACCAGTCGTTCGACGTCATGACGTATTTCTGGCATCAACGATTCCGTCACGCTCGTAAGATCGATCAAACGGATCAAAGTATCATCATAGACCGGGTTACCCGCTTGATCCGTCCGTCCGTCTTGTACGTATTCGCTATTGAGAACGACGAGGTAGTATCGCACGTTTTTCTGAGTCTCTTCCGCGTGCTCGTAGACATAGCGCTGATAGGCGAGGTCGTAGACGTAGCGTCCGACTTTGTCGAAGCGCGAACTGAGCTTTTGAAGTTTCTTTTGATAGTCGTTGTTGACCGTTTCACCCAAGTCCTTTCTAAGCATGAGAATTCCCTCGGGAGAATAGGTAAAAATCGACTTCTTTCGCTTGTTTTGGTCGCGGAAGGTGAGGTCGAAAAATTTCTTACACGTAGTCGCTTTGACTTCGAAAATTCGGATTTCATCCGCATCTTCCTGATAACCGTCGAGAAAACAATAGAACCGAAATCCTTCGTGTTCGAACTCGAAGCGCTTCTGTTTATACGTGTCGAGGCTGTAGACGACGTTTCCCCCGAATCGGTTCTTGATCGCCTGTCCCGCCAATATTTCGATCTGTCGATAATAGGGGAGCATCGTTTCCATCTGCTCGTCCCGGTGCACAAGAAGCTCCGTACCCTCTTCATCGATCATGGCGTCGAGCAGTGTCATCGTTTTCGCTCGATTTTCTTCACTGAAAAGATCCTCGAGTTCGGGTTCGTCCGAATGACCAACGATCGCTTTTTCCTTTTCCCGACGAATTTCATCGAGCGCTGCGTAGCGGTCACAACGCATGTAGTTGATAAACCTTGTTTTCGATATATGCACGTGCATCACCGCCCCTATTATATAACAAAAGATTTGAAATATCGAGCGTCTCTTTAAGATTGAAAAGAACCCCTTAAAAAGGACGGTCCATTTGCATGGACCATCCGAATATCGTTGCTATTCCGTTACAAAGAATATCAATATATTTCCTGTCATGATCGGACGGATGGTTGCTAGACCGGTCTCGCCGAGTGCGGCAATCAATTCATCATCGATCTCTTCACCATAATCAAACGCGATATAGGCGTCCTGTGTCTTGTCGAGATGATCGACTTCCTCGTAATAACGCAAAAGCGCATTGAGTTCTTCCTGGCTCTCGATATAGAAGTCATAGGTGATTCCATCGACTACAAAAGTTCTTTGCTGGTAATGGTTGTAGGGCGTAGCGGCGATGATGTCGAGGTGCGAGGTCGCGATATAGTATTCTTCCATCATTTCATCGGTAATGAGGAAGAACTTGTACGTGAAGACTTCATAGGCTTGATTGATGATCAGATTCGCCGAAGTCGCGTCGATGACGTACCAGTCCCCGTCGAGATTGACCTTGTTCCAGGCATGAAGGACGGTGTTCTCCGGATCAGCGGGTTTACCGATGACACGGATAACTTCGAGTCCTTCGATCCGTCCCATGACGGTAAAGGCTTTCGAAAAACCATCACAGACCACGCGCTTGTCAACAAAGACACCTTCGAGATAGAAACCGTTGTACTGATGGATGTTGTCTTCGTTTTGCAGGAGCTTGTCGAGCAATGCGTGATCATAGGTGACCTCGAAAACGAGATACTGATAGATCGCTTCGAGCTTTTCGATCGCGGTCATCGAGTCATCGACGATGTCTCTTAAGACGTCGCGTGCCGCCAGATACATCGCTTCCGCCGGCGTATCCGGTTCAGTGAAAATCGGACGATAACCCTGCTCGAGCACGTAATAGAGTTGGTCGCTCGTCGTTACGGCATACGTTTCGGTGATCTGATCGACGGCGAAGTCGTCGAAGGTTTCGTCGCGGGTAGCCGTAAGGGCCGTTACGAGGGCATTCCTTTGGACGTAAGCGGGTTCCTCGGAAGCAGCGATGACCGCCTGTTCATCATATGTTGCCGAAATATCGATCTCGTTTCCATTTTCGAAGTAACTGTAACTCATCGAAACGTTGACTTGCAGAAGAAGGTTATCGAAGGCCGTGCCGACTTCATCGGGAATCGTATCGAAGTCATAGTCAAGCGTTACGGTCGCCTCTTCGATCCGATTGAAGAACATGTAATCGAAATAAAGGGAGAGGTAGTCGACCGATGGAATAACGGTTGAAGGCTCCGTGCCGAGGAAGTCTCTCGTGTGATCCTCGCGCAATACACCATAGATCGTAAGATCGGCTGCCGGCATCGTTTCAAACGTATAGGGCGTGGTACGCGCTTCGTCCTCGAACCAAAGAAGGGTGAACCCTTCATCGTATGGATCTTCGAGTTCGGGTTCGGGCACAAGATCACCGTAAAATACGCTTACGGGCTCAAACGTCGGTTCATCGAGCATATAGGTGACCGTATAGGACCGGACCGTCCAACGCGCATAGAGCGTGGTATCTTCTGTCACGACATCCGTTTGGAAGTCCCAGGCTTCTGTTAAACTTTCATCCCGGAACCAACCGACGAAGTC
>CAYUIK010000031.1:0-41694 GCA_964444805.1 uncultured Acholeplasmataceae bacterium
ATCAAGAGATTTGATCAGTTTGAGCGTCGACGGTTATTATGCCGGAAACCAACTCATCGAAACGATCGATCTGGATACGTACAAGGTCTATTATCCTGCCAACATCTCGAGTCCGATGCGCGAGTTTCTCGTTTTCTTTGCCGGACTCATGGCGGTGATTTTGTTAACGCTCTTCGGACTCTTCTTATATTCCATCGTTCATGCCGTCACACGAAACGTTATGAATGCCAGAAAGAAGGATTTTGCCATCTTCCGTTCGATCGGCGCCAATCAATACGTGCTCGCCCGACTCGTCGTGATCGAACAGGTGTTCATTTCCGTGACTGGATTCATTTTGACACTCATCATTTTAAACCTTTTGAGTTCGAGTATTCCGATGATCGGTAACACGATTCCCTATATGGAGCGTCAGGACTATGTCATTTTGTTCGGCGTTTTCGTCCTGTTCGGAACCTGGCTTGGTCTCAGGTTTAATAAGAAGGTCTTCAAACAAAGCGTCATCGAGACCTTGACGATGAGTAGGGAGGAGTAAGACGATGATCAAACTTAGACACTTAGATAAATATTTCAATCATCGGAAGAAAAACGAGATCCACGTCATCAACGACGTATCCCTCGATTTTCCTTCAAAAGGTCTTGTCGTACTCTTAGGACCTTCGGGTTCGGGGAAAACGACGCTTTTAAACGTCCTCGGTGGACTCGACGGTGTACATCAAGGCGAAATCATTTTCAATGACCAGTCGATTTCGAAATACCATGCCAAAACGTGGGATGACATTCGAAACGAATCGGTCGGTTATATCTTTCAAAACTACAATCTCTTGCCCGATCTATCCGTATTCGACAATATCGCTTTCGTTCTTAAAATGATCGGAATCAACGATGACAAAGTCATCGAAGAGCGCGTTCACTACATCCTTCGGGCATTGAACATGTATCCCTTTAGAAAAAAGAAGGCTCTTCAACTATCGGGTGGGCAGCAACAGAGAGTCGCGATCGCGCGGGCGCTCGTCAAAAACCCTGAAGTCATCATTGCCGATGAACCGACCGGCAATCTCGACAGTCGTAACACGCTTGAAATCATGAATATCATCAAAGCGATTTCCCGCGAGAAACTCGTTGTTCTCGTGACGCATGAAAAGGACCTCGCGGATTTTTATGGCGATCGCATTATCGAAATCATCGACGGACAGATCGTCGATGACCGGGAAAATAGCGGAGCCGACGACCATAGCATGGGACGAGATGATACGATCTATCTCAAGGATCTAAACGAAGTCGCGGCAGTCGACGACCAGGCCCTGCGGGCCACGCTTTACTCCGATCAGCAGAACCACGAGGATTCGATTTCGATTCGACTGATCGTCAAGAACCGGACACTCTATCTCGATGTCGATACGTCCATCCGGAAAGTCAAACTCGTCGATGCTTCGGCAGGCGTTACGATCAAAGATGAGGCCTATAAGAAAAAGAGCCGTGAAGAACTGATCGAAACGAGCTTCGAACTCGATTCCTTGGATAATCGGGATGTGAAACGCGAACGACGGATCATGGTATCGTTGAAGCATACGCTCTTCATGGCGGCAGCGAAATTTTTAAGGACGACGAGAAAAGGAAAGATCATGCTTTTCAGCTTTATGGTTGCCGGTGCGGTTATTGCCTTTACGATCGCGACCCTTGCAAGTGTTTTGATCGTTAAACCGGAGCCATACATGAGTATCAGCAAAGGTCATGTTTCACTTCAACGGGAGGAGTTGATCAACCGTCCGACTTACCAGGATTTAAGCGATTATCGAAAAGAAGGTGACGATGATTTTTATATCAACACGTTTACGTCCACTCAGATTCACTTTTTGTCGCCATCCAGGGAACGAACGGGACTATCCATATCGGGAAATGTCGACCTCATCGATCACGTTCGTGAAAAAGACTTAGTTGCCGGGCGCATGCCGGTTGACCATAGAGAAGTTCTTATTACGCGCATCATCGCGGAAGAGTTGACGAAAAACAGCAATGGACAAGAAGAAGGTATTTGGACCTTCGAACACATATTCTATGAGAAAACGGAATTAAATGGTCACGAGATGCGTATTGTTGGCATCGTTGATTCGGACATATCACTGTTCTACCTCGATCGGGACTTTGCAAATCTCGCATTTAGCCCTATTCTAGAACTCGATCAGAGTGGCAATGCGTTTTCTTCGAAACCGGTCGCATTTTTCGATTCTACTTCGTTGAGCCAGGGAGCTTTGCCGGAACCGGGAGAAGTGTTGATTTCCGACTTTGTTTTCATGCTTCATTTCACGGAACCCGACACTTGGCCACTCGAAGTCGACGGACTCGACTATGCCATCAGCGGAACATTCTCTTCCGAACTTGAGGAAGGCTATACGGTTTACATGCATGCAAGCGATTTAGAAGCGTTGCGCTTCCCGGAAGTTAATCGCGTCTTCATCTACACGAACGATTCGAATGCGCTTGCAGAGGAGCTCGTGCTTGACGGATATCGGGCGGATGACGTCTATCAGGAGGCCTATGAAAATGCGCAATCCGAAAATCAACTCGTTATATTTTCCACAGTCGGCGTTTCCGCCTTGTTACTCGGTTTCGCCTTGCTCGGTTTCTATTTCGTCATCCGTTCATCCTTGATTTCCCGGATTTACGAGGTAAGCGTTCACCGTGCACTCGGTGTACACAAAAAGGATATATTCATATCTTTTTTAATCGAGATTATGTTCTTGACGACGATTTCGACTTTGGTCGGTTACGTGCTCGCAACCATCGCTTTGACAAGGTTGCAAGAGGGTTTGCTCGGTCAGCTTAACTTTTTCCAGGTCACGCCGCTTAGTGTCGCTGCCGGAGTCGCCCTGCTCTATCTCATGAATGTTCTTGCCGGACTCTTTCCCGTGTTCATGTTGTTACGCCGGACGCCGGCCCAAATACTCGCTCAATACGATATCTAAAAGAACGCGTCCCTTGCTCGCACGGAGCAGGGGACGCATCTTTTTTAAAGCCAAGTCGTAATGTCATCAACGGGTAGACGCAACGATGCATGCCCGTCTTCCGCCCGTTTGCCGATCGAAACGATCAGTGCGGGACGGTAGCGCGTGTCATCGAGATCAAGAACTGGTAACATGCGGTCATGATCGAAACCACCGATCGGGCAGGTATCGTATCCGTGTTCGCGGGCGACGTGCATGAGCTGCATCGCGACGAGTCCACAATCGATCAAACCGCTTTTCTCGATCCGCTCCGGTGCGAGAGTCGGAACCATATTGGCGATGTTGCGGATCTGTCTGTCGCGAACGTCTTTGGGCATAGCGTGCGCTTCATAGGCCATATCATAGATCTTTTCGGCGTAATCGTATTTCTTCAAGTCCGTCATGATCAGAATCATCGCCGCCGATGTTTCGAGTTGTGTCTGGTTGTTCGAAAGCGCTTTTTTGAGTTTCTTTTTGCCGTCCTCGGATGCGATGACGACGAAACGCCAGGGCTGCATGTTCATCGAGGAAGGCGCACGCGTTGCTTTTCGTAAGATTTCATTCATTTCCTCACGACTGATTTTCACGGACGGGTCGTAGAGGCGAATCGAACGTCGTTTTTCTAGGTCTACCATGGTAATCACTCCTTTATCGGTTTCGATTATACCATCATTTGTGATTATGTGAAATGAATGTGCTAACCGTTTTATGGTATAATTTTAGTTAGAGGGGTGATTCTTATGAAAACGAAGTTTATCCTGGTCAGACACGGTGAACCGCGTTACGACGAAGTCATTGAGAAGGGTTACGTGGGCATGGGTTATGACCTTGGAAAACTCAGTGAAAATGGCGTCAGACAAGCCGAAGAAAGAGCAAAAGATCCATCACTGAAGGATGCCGAGATCATCATCTCATCGCCTTACACGAGAGCTTTACAGACGGCGGCGATTATTTCTCGGTTGACCGATATACCTCTAACGGTTGAAAACGACCTCCATGAATGGATGCCCGATACGAAGTTCATCTTCGACTTGAATGCCAACGATTCCTTTCAGGAGTATCTGTCCGCGCATGGCGTGCGCAATGTCTCGCATAGATATCGCTGGGAGTCCTATTCCGATTTGAAAAAACGCGTGCAACTAACGCTGATCAAATACAAGAACTACAAGAAAGTGATCGTCGTATGTCACGGCATCGTCATGTCCGCGCTTACGCGCTTTGATGACGTCATCGAACACTGCGGTGTCCGCGAGGTCAAGCTTTAGTGGATACGGACAAATTGCTCGACTGGTATCATCGAAACAAGCGCGATTTGACCTTTCGAAAGACGATCGATCCATATCATATCTGGGTAAGCGAAACGATGCTTCAACAGACTCAAGTTGACACCGTCTTACCCTTTTTTGAGCGCTTCATTGCCCGATATCCAGATATTCGATCGCTTGCTAAATCTCCGCTCGAAGACATCTTGAAATCGGTCGAAGGCATCGGATATTACCGGCGATTTCGGCTTCTTCATCAGGCATCCCAAGTTATCCTGGAGCAATATGATGGCGTGTTTCCGAAGACGTATGGCGAGATCCTCAAACTCCCTGGCATCGGAACGTATACCGCGGGAGCGATCATGAGTATCGCCTATAACGAACCCCATAGTGCAGTCGACGGAAATGTTATTCGCGTTTTTACGCGTTATTTTGGAATCGATTGTGATATGCGTTCCGCCAAAAACAAAAAAATAATCGAGCGAAAAAATCAGGAAATCATCGAAAAAACGATCCCCCGCGATTACACTCAGGCACTCATGGATCTCGGTGCGATGGTCTGTAAACCAAAGCGACCGGTTTGTATGTCTTGTCCGCTCGCCGCTCATTGTCATGCCTATCAGAACGATGCCGTCGATCGTTATCCGTACCTTTCCGCTCTCAACAAAAAACGAGAAATCTCCTATATTACGCTCGTTGTGAAAAAAGACGATGGCTATTGTTTACATAAGCGGACCCTTGAACTACTCAATAACATGTATGAATGGCCGCAGTTCGAAGCGGAAAGCATCCGCTCGGTCATAGCCGATCTCGAAGAAAACGGGATTGAAGTCGAACTCGAGCGCAAGCTCGGGCACTATCGACACATCTTCAGTCACCAGATCTGGCACATGGAGGTTTACCTCGTCTCGGTTCGCTCTGGATTTGATCCGACATGGGTGCTCGTATCACCGGATGAACTCAAAAAAAAACCGATGGCAATCGCACATCGGAAAATCGTAATCGACTAAACGTCACGTGAAGAGTTCTAAAAAGTTTCGGTTTTTCCTTAGCACCAGATAGAGCGGGAGACCGAGAACATAGAGTACGACGAACTCACCGAAGAAGACCCAGGCAGCGGTTTCTAAAAAGGGGAAATCATAGAGATAGGCGACCATATAGCCGACCAGCAGGCCATTGGTTACGGCTGGAAAGGCAAGGGCGAAGATACTTTGTCTTCGAAAAATGGCCATGAGTATGAGAGCGATCATGGTGGCAAGCGTTCCTACAGCTGCATCGATGACGCCGAAAGGACTCATAATCCAGTTCGCGAGAAACGTACCGATCGAAAGACCCCAAAAACTCCTTCGATCGAAAAAAATAAGAATGAGCAGGACTTCGGCGATTCGGAACTGGACCATTTCAAAACTCATGAACTGGAACAGGAACACGAACACGACGTAGATCGCAGCAATCATCGTCTGCCTAAGGACGTCTTTGATTCGTAAAGGTTTCATTTAAACACTCCCTGTTTTGTTATCGCTGGTTTCCTAGGGTACAGCGAAGAATACCTTAACATTGTAACAGGATTGTGTTATAATTACAAGGAAAAGGAAGGTCCTATGAGTATTACATTCGAAGTAACGCACGTTTGCCGCCAAAGCGGTGCCCGTCTCGGGCTTTTAAAAACACCACACGGTCATTTTGAGACGCCTTTTTTTATGCCAGTCGGTACACAAGCCACCGTCAAGACGCTCGATACCGATGAGATTCAAGCTGTTTCCGAAGGCATGATCCTCGGCAATACCTATCATCTTTGGCTACAACCCGGCGTTGATGTCATCAAAGCCCATGACGATCTTAGAACGTTCATGAATTGGGATGGTGCTCTTTTGACCGACAGTGGGGGCTTCCAGGTCTTTTCTCTGACCGACATCAGGCGAATTACGGAAGAAGGCGTACACTTTCGCCATCACAAAAGCGGTGCGCCGCTTTTCATGTCTCCGGAAGACTCGATTCGGATACAGGAAATACTCGGAGCCGATATCATCATGAGTTTCGATGAATGTCCGCCACCATACGCTTCCTATGACTATCATAAGGATAGCGTCCTTCGTACGCTCAGGTGGGCCAAGCGCGGCAAGGACGCTTTGAAAACGGATCAAGCGCTTTTTGGAATCGTGCAAGGCGGATTGAACAAGGATTTGCGGGCATTTTCAGCGCGTGCCCTCGTAGAAATGGACTTTCCCGGATATTCAGTCGGCGGATTGTCCGTCGGTGAAAAGAAGCACGAGATGTATGAGATGACCGAATATCTAAACGATATTCTCCCCTTCGACAAGCCGCGCTATCTCATGGGCGTTGGTGCACCCGATGATCTGGTCGAAAATGTCATCAACGGTATGGATATGTTCGATTGTGTTTTGCCGACCAGAATCGCGCGTCATGGAACGGCTTTTACGACGAAAGGACGTCTCATCATTCGGAATAAGTCCTTTGAAAACGACCTTTCCCCGCTCGACGAAGGTCTCAATACCAAAGTCAGCGTCTATACGAAAGCCTATTTGCGGCACTTGTTCAAAGCCGATGAGATCCTCGGGAAAAGGCTTGTCACCTATCAAAATCTCGCATATCTCAAGCACTTGATGAAAGAGATCCGGCAGGCGATCAAAGAAAATCGACTGCTCGATTATCGTGATGAAATGAAGAAACGGACGAATTACTTCAAACCGCAATAAATCTCTTTCAATTCAGGGGATTATCGTGTAAAATGGAAATAAGGAATTAAGGAGGATGCACCATGGTATTTGGCGAAGGTGACCATTTCAATCAAAAACCAATTATAAAAGTCATCGGCATCGGTGGAGGGGGCGGAAACGCCATCAACCGGATGATCGAAAACGACGTCAAGGGCGTCACTTTTGTTGCGATGAACACGGATGCGCAAGTCCTCAAAGTGTCGAAAGCCGAAACGCGCTTGCAGATCGGTAAATATCTGACGCGTGGTCTCGGTGCCGGTGCAAAAGCCGATGTCGGTCGTGCGGCTGCCGAAGAGTCGATCGATGAGATCGAAGATGTTCTTGCCGATGCCGACATGGTCTTCATTACGTGTGGCATGGGTGGCGGAACGGGAACGGGAGCAGCACCGGTCGTCGCCAAAAAAGCGAAAGAAAAGGGATGCCTAACGATCGGAATCGTCACGAAACCATTTACTTTTGAGGGTCCGGCACGCATGAAAGTCGCGATTTACGGACTCGAGGAATTAAAGCCTCATGTCGATACGTTGATCGTCATTCCGAATGAAAGGCTCTATGACATCACGGGACCGAGTACGCCGCTTCTCGATGCCTTCAGGGAATCCGACAACGTGCTCAGGCAAGGTATTCAGGGCATTACCGAAATCATAACGTTTCCCGGGTTGATCAACGTCGATTTCGCGGATGTCAAGACTGTCATGGAAAACAAGGGAACCGCGCTCATGGGAATCGGCATCGCGTCAGGTGAAGATCGGGCGATCGAAGCGGCGAGAAAAGCGATTCACTCCAAGCTTTTGGAAGTTTCCATCGATGGCGCGACGGATGCGATCGTCAATATTACGAGCGGCACGAGCATTACGCTCTTCGAGACCGAACAAGCACTTTCCGAAATCCGTAACGCAACGGATCGCGACCTCAACATCATCTATGGTACGGTACTCAATCAGGACATTGACGATGAACTGATCGTAACGGTCATCGCTACCGGTTATGAACTCAAAGCCAAGGATTCAACCATTGAAAATCTTGCAACCGAAATTTTCAACAAGACGACCGATGAGCAGCTCAGACTGACAAAAACGGGTCTTGAAACGCAAGTCGAAGATGAAACGGAAGAACAACCCGAGAAGGGTACGAAACGCAGTCTCCCCTCATGGTTGATCAAAAAAGGAAAGATCTAGAAAAAGGCGTACGCCTTTTTTCACGAAAGGAAGCATTCATATGTTAAGAGCAGGCATCGTTGGCCTTCCCAATGTCGGTAAATCGACGCTATTCAACGCCGCGACCAAAGCGAAGGCGGTCGCGTCGAACTACATGTTCGCGACGATCGATGCGAACGTCGGAATCGTCAGCGTTGAAGATCCGCGGCTCGACGTATTAAAAGACATCTACAAACCAAAAAAAGTCACACCGACCGCCTATGAGTTTACCGATATCGCCGGACTCGTCAAGGGCTCGTCGACCGGTGAAGGATTGGGCAATCAGTTCTTGTCGCAGATTCGCGAAGTCGATGCGATTTGTCACGTCGTCCGCTGTTTCGATGATTCGAGCATTACCTATGTTGAGGACACGATCGATCCCATCCGCGACATCGAGACGATCAAGATCGAACTTTATTTGGCGGATGCCGAACTCATCGACAGGCGCCTTCAAAGGCTCGATAAAAAAGTAAAGGCCAAAGTCAAAGAAGCGATCATCGAAGAAAGCGTTTTGAGACGCATTAAACACGCACTCGATGAAAATGAAAATCCCCGGATGCTCGATTTCACGGAGGAAGAACTGAAACTGATCAAGAGTTTCAATCTGCTCGTCTTAAAACCGATGATCTATGTGGCAAACGTGAGTGAAGAAGATTTGATGGACCTTGAAAAGACTTCTTGGTACCAAAAACTCCTCGATTATACGAAAGAAGAACAAACCGAGGTTGTCTTCGTTTCCGCCAAAGTTGAAAGTGAAATCGTCCATTTGGACCACGAGGAACAAAGACAGTTTCTTGAAGCCTATGGTCTCGAACGTTCACTCATCAATGATGTCATCGAGAAGAGTTACGAACTGCTTGGCTTGAAAACCTTTTTTACGGCTGGTGATCCTGAAGTCCGGGCATGGACGTTCAAAGAAGGCATGAAAGCCCCGGAATGTGCCGGAATCATTCATTCCGACTTCCAACGCGGCTTCATCAAAGCGGAAATCGTTTCCTATGACGACCTTGTCGCTTATAAAACACCGTTGCATGCCAAGGAACACGGCAAGGTCCGTCTTGAAGGGAAGGACTACGTCGTCAAGGATGGCGACATCATCCATTTCCGGTTTAATGTCTGACATGGAACACATAACGATTTGTGCCTCCAAATATTTTTCGGTCGAACAGATTCGACGGATTTACGAACTTGGCACGCGCCATTTCGGAGAGAATCGTGTGCAGGATTTAATTCGCAAAAAAGCTTCGCTGCGTGACCTTGAGATCACGTGGCACTTCATCGGCCACCTTCAGACCAACAAAGTCAAGGATATAATCGGACACATCACCTATCTGCATACGCTCGATCGAATCAAGCTAGCTCGGACCATCGAGAAATACGCAGAGCGACCCCTAAAGTGTTTTATCCAGGTAAATATGACGAAAGAAGTCCAAAAAAGCGGAATCGAACCCGAAAAATTAGAACAATTTCTTAGTGAAATCGAAAATTATGATAAAATAGAGGTAATCGGATTAATGACCATCGGAAAGGCGGAGGATGCGATAGCGACCGAACGCGCTTTCAAAGGTCTATCCGAGATGGCATCCCGTTTGGATTTGCCTTATCTTTCCATGGGGATGACCGAGGACTACGAAATCGCTTTGAAACATGGAGCGACGCATCTTAGAATCGGAAGAAAGTTTTTAGAGATGCTCGAGTAGGGAGATGAACATGGGACTTTTTAGACGCAGCAAGAGAAAAACGAAACAGGATGCTCCGTCCGAAGAGGTTCAAATAAAGTCGGAACAGATCGCTTTTGAAAAGATCAAAACCGATTCGGACGAGCATTTAAACGAACTCGCCGAACAGATTATGAACGATACGCCTTTGATCATCAACTTTGAACTGCTTTCGATCGATCAGGCCAACAAGGTCATTGCCTTTTTGTCCGGCGTCTGCTTCGCGATTGACGGTGTCATCGTCCACATCCGTGAAAAGATCTTCATGTTCGCAGCAGCGGATGTGTATGAGGACGGCTCGATGGAAGTCTTTTTGAAGGGTATTGTCGAATAAACCGAATCATCGCGTTGAAAAGGACGCACGAACACGCTAACCTTCTAAAGCGAACCGGGGATGATGGAAGCCTGGTGAAGAAGAGCTTGTTACGTATCACCTTTGAGCGATAAAAAAAACAATGAGTGCTAGATGATTCTAGAACTAAGGTGGTACCGCGGAAACACGTTTTCGTCCTTAGCGATAAGGGCGATTTTATTTTAAAGAGGAGAGATGTTATGAACTTCAAGGATACGCTCAATATGCCTAAGACAGAGTTTCCCATGCGGGGAAATCTCGGTGTACGCGAACGCGAATTCCAGCAACGATGGAAAGAGATCGGGCTCTATGAAAAAGTATTGAAACAAAACGAAGGCAACCCGTCATTCGTTTTGCACGATGGCCCGCCTTATGCGAATGGTGACATTCATATCGGGCATACGCTCAATAAAGTCCTCAAGGACTTCGTTTTGCGTTATAAGACGATGCAAGGCAAATATACGCCCTATGTTCCAGGTTGGGATACGCATGGTCTGCCGATTGAAACGGCGCTATCAAAGAAAGGCATCGACCGCAAGACCATGTCTTTGGCCGATTATCGGAAATTGTGCTACGATTTTGCCCTTGAACAGGTTGAAAGACAGAAACGACAGTTTCAAAGACTCGGTATTCTCGGTACTTGGGATAACCCATACATAACTTTGAAACCGGAATACGAAGCAAGACAGATCAAAATCTTTGCCAGCATGGTCAAGCGAGGTCTGATCTACAAAGGATTAAAACCGGTTTACTGGTCTCCCTCCTCTGAATCCGCGCTTGCCGAGGCCGAGATCGAATACATGGACAAGGAATCGACGTCCGTCTATGTCGCTTTTCAAGCACATGAGGCCGGCGAACTGACAGACGCTTATTTCGTAATCTGGACGACGACGCCTTGGACGCTTCCGGCAAACCTCGCGATTTCGGTCCATCCTCGCTTCATCTATCAGGTCGTTTCCGTTCAGGGCACACGGTATGTCGTGGGCAAGTCGCTTTTACACGGTCTCGCCGAATCGTTTGGTTGGAGCGACTATACAATCGAAAATGAATACACAGGAAAAGAACTCGAGGGCATGACATATAAGCATCCACTTTTCGAAAAAACATGCCCGATCATCGTCGGTGAACACGTGACCGACACGGATGGTACCGGACTCGTTCATACCGCACCCGGTCATGGGGAGGACGATTACCGAATCGGACGCAGTTATGGTTTGGATGTCTTTTGTCCTGTCGATGATCACGGTGTCATGACCGAGGATGCCGGACAGTTCGCCGGTCTTTATTACAGCGAAGCCAACGAACGCATCGTGGCCGAACTCGAAGCGCGCAAGACGCTTCTGCGCAAAGACCGTTTCACGCACGCCTATCCGCACGACTGGCGGACGAAAAAACCCGTTATTTTCCGAGCAACGCCACAGTGGTTCGCGAGCATCGATAAGCTCAAGGCCGAAGTGCTCGAAGAAATCGGGCAGGTAAGCTGGTTACCCAAATGGGGCGAAGTCCGCATCGCTAACATGGTTCGTGGTCGTGAAGATTGGTGCATCAGCCGGCAACGCGCATGGGGCGTACCGATTCCTGTTTTTTATGCGGAAAACGATGAACCGATCCTTGATGAGACCGTTCTCGACCATATCAGTGATCTATTTGGGAAACACGGATCGAACGTATGGTATCAGTGGGAAGCCAAGGACCTTTTACCCGTAGGTTACGAGCATCCCGGAAGTCCGAATGGCCATTTCCGCAAGGAAAAGGACATCATGGACGTCTGGTTCGACTCGGGTACGTCGCATTCCGTCTTGCAGGCCCGTGGCATGGATTATCCTTCCGATCTCTATCTCGAAGGTTCCGATCAGTATCGGGGATGGTTTAACTCATCCCTTATTACCGGTGTTGCCGCTTTCGGGAAAGCGCCATACAAGAAGGTTGTTTCTCATGGCTTCGTTTTGGACGGACAAGGTCGGAAAATGAGTAAGTCGCTCGGTAATACCGTTGATCCGCTCAAAGTGATGGAACAACAAGGCGCGGATCTTCTCAGGCTCTGGGTTGCCAGTGTCGACTATCAGAGCGACGTTCGAATCAGCCAGGAAGTCGTTCGACAAATCGCGGAGAGCTACCGAAAGATCCGAAACACGTTTCGGTTCATGCTCGGCAATCTTGAAGCATTCCATCCGACAGAACACTATGTCGCCTATGCCAAGCGTCCGCGTATGGACCAGGTCATGACGATCAAATATGACAAGATCGCAAACCAGGTCATCGACGCCTATGAAAACTACGCCTTCGATCGCGTAAGCAGACTCATCGTTCCGTTCATGATCAATGAACTGAGCGCCTATTATCTCGACTATACGAAAGACATCCTTTACATCGAGAAAGAAGACGCCTATGAACGCCGAAGCGTCCAATCGACGCTTTATGACATACTACTCGGCCTTTTGAAACTCCTGACGCCGATCATACCGCATACGACGTCGGAAGCGTATTTGAGTCTGCCTTTCCAGAAGAAGGAAGATATCTATTTGGAGCACATGCCGAAGTACGTCGAAACATTCGATGATGCGTTGCTCGAATCATTCGACCGGTTCTTGGAGTTGCGCGATGTCGTCTTGAAACATCTCGAAGAGGCACGTGCGAACAAAGTCATCGGAAAATCGCTTCAAGCACACGTTTCTCTCATCGTTACGAAAGAACAAAAGCAAGCGATCGACGCACTCGATATGAACATCGAACAGGTGTTGATCGTTTCCGCGGTCGACCTTGAAGTCGGTGATTCGCTTGACGTGCACATCAAAGAGGCCGAAGGGTCTGTTTGTGCGCGCTGTTGGAATGTCGTACCAAAAGTCGATGCGGACGGACTATGTCCGCGCTGTTCGAACATCCTCGGAGAGTGAACATGAACATTTTGATTGTCAATGACGACGGCTATCAGGCGGAAGGTCTTCACTTGCTCGTTCGCGCGCTCGCCAATTTTGCCGATGTCTACGTATCCGCTCCTAAAGATCATCAGAGCGCGAAAAGCCACGCGATTACGATTCGCAACCGCATCGAGACGTTTTTTGCACAACCGATTTTCGGTTCAAAAAAGACGCTCGTCGTCGACGGGACGCCAGCCGACTCCGTCCGCCTTGGACTCAAAGTTTACGATATCGACTTTGATCTCGTTGTTTCCGGCATCAATTACGGTCAAAACATCGCCAAAGACATTCTCTATTCGGGAACGGTAGCTGCTGCGTATGAAGCCAAAGTGCTCGGTTATCATGCGATCGCCATATCCGCACACAATCCGCGCTTGCCCTATTTGCTCGACGAGACGATCAAACTGTTCGAATCTCTTTTTGAAACCAAGATCTATCAGGATGCGAGCATCCTGAACATCAACTTTCCCAAATCGACGTTCAAGTCCGTCAAAGGTGTCAAAGTCACGAAACAAGGGCTTCGTTTCCAACGAGCCACATATGTGGCAAGCGAACGCTCAAATGTGTTTCATATCAAGAGCAGTTTGGTTAACTTTGAAGAAGAAGAATATACGGATGTCATGGCTTTTAATGAAGGGTATGTCTCGATCACACCGCTGACGCTTGACAGAACCGATTTCAAACGGCTTCGGGAACTCGAAGAGTAATTGTCAATCATTTCGAAGTGTGGTAGAATTGATACGGTAAGGAAGGTGGAACGATGGCCCATTTCAACATTCACTTTTTCAAAGAACGAACACGAGAGATCGATCCGGATCGGTTGATCGCTTATTTCGACGGGATCGAAGGCATGACCGTTGAAATGGATGAACAATCCGTTCGTTTCAATTATTTTCATCCAAGACTTAAATATCGTGCCCGTTTCCTTTTGACGCCCAAGACCCAGGTGCCGGACATCTATCGTTTGAACCCGAAGTTTCTTGATATCAACTTTCACCTCGAGATACCGATTCTAACACCGGATTATTTCGCGAACTGTCTATTCGAACTCGTCAAAAAAGTATCCGCGACATTCAATCTGCACATCTATAATGAGATGCTTAACGATGTTCAGCCTTTTCGTTTGGAAACCCTGAAAAAGGTCTTTCAAATGATCAAGGATGCCTACATGAAAAAAAATCCGATACTTTTAAGCGATTATTGCGTTCTTTCCAAGGACAAACTCGCATCGATTCTAAGGTATCAGGATGATCAGTACGACTTGCAAAAGTATTACAAGGAACTCGGAACCTATGTGCCGATGTATCACTTCGTCCGCAAGGAGGAGAAGGATCTTCGTATCGCGATCGAGTGGAAGGAACAGACGTTGACGGTTTTTCCGCCACACCTCGACATGGTGCTTTATCGCCAAAACGATCAGGTCAAAGTCATCGATTACCGCGAAATCAAAGATCAGATCGACAAATACTTAGACGATGTTCCCGGTTTCATCAAGGGCACGCGAGTCCTTCCCCGCAAGAACATAAAAAAGGTTCACAAGATCGCCCGCAAGGCGGAATATGTTCTACTCAACAAGTCGTTTCAGGAATGCAAGATCGATTGCCTGATCGATTGAAGCAAGACACGGTTAAACCATGATTACTAGGAGGTTAACACATGAAACTCAACAAGATGATCGACCACACGAAACTCGGCCCCGCCGTTATGAAAGACGACATCGATCGACTGATCGAGGAAGCGAAGACGTATGACTTTAAAAGCGTCTGCGTCAATCCGATCTGGGTCCCCTACTGTCAGGAAGCACTCGAGGACACGGATGTGCTCGTCTGTACGGTCATCGGCTTTCCGCACGGTACCCACACGATCAACACGAAAGTACAGGAAGCGGAAGAAGCCGTACAGATGGGAGCCGATGAGCTCGACATGGTGATCAATGTCTATCAGCTCAAGCAAGGCAACGAGGATTACGTCCGTGCGGAAATCGCCGGTGTTCTTAAAAAAGCGAACGGCAGAACCGTCAAAGTTATTATCGAGACGTGCTATCTCACATCGAAAGAAATCGCCTTGGCCTCGAAACTCGTCGTTGAAGCAGGGGCGCAATTCGTTAAGACATCGACTGGATTTGGTTCTGGTGGTGCGAAAATCGAAGATGTCAAGCTCATGAAAGAGTCCGTCAAGGATCGAGCACATGTCAAAGCCTCTGGTGGTGTTCGTTCCTACGAGGACGCCATCCGAATGATCGAAGCCGGCGCTTCTCGCATCGGCACCTCTAGTGGCGTCAACATCGTCACGGAAGGGAGAAAACACAGTGATACCAACTCCTCATATTGAAGTGGACAACTTAAATTTGATTCAAAAGACCGTGCTCATGCCCGGGGACCCGTTACGGGCGAAATTTATCGCCGATACCTTTTTAACGGATGTCCAATGCATCAATACGGTCAGAAACATGTTCGCTTATACCGGACGCTACGGAAAGAAAAAAGTAACGGTCATGGGCTCCGGCATGGGCATGCCGAGCATCGGTATTTACAGCTATGAACTCTATGCTTTTTATGGGGTCGAAAAGATTATCCGTGTCGGTTCCTGTGGCGCATACACGGACGAACTCGATCTCTATGACGTCATTTTAGTCGACCGGGCATATAGCGAGTCGACCTATGCGAAAACGCTTGGCGTCTCGAATCGTAGGGAACTTCCCGCATCCAAACCCTTGAATAACAGAATCATCAAAGCAGCCGACAAACTCAATCTTCCGATTCAACAAGTAACGGTCCATTCGTCGGATGTTTTCTATCGCTTGAATCCCGATGACTACAAAGCGATCTATGAAAAGCACCATGCCAAAGCCGTTGAGATGGAGTCCTTCGCCCTGTTCGCGAACGCCAAGGCGCTCAACAAAAAGGCAGCATGTCTTTTGACCGTCTCCGATTCCCTCGTGACGAAAGAGGCGACCACATCGAAAGAGCGGCAGGTCGCATTTACGAAAATGATCGAGATCGCCTTGAATAGCATCTAATGATCGTCTTAAATAACGACTTTAAAACGATACAGCTCGCGGCATATTTCACCGATCTAGACGAATCGCACACGCGCTTGTATCGTTTTTTACTGTCACGTCTACTCGTATCACACACATCTAGGCTCGATACGAAAAAGAAGATGAACGAGCACTTGGAACTACTCTATGGTGCTTATTTTAGTACGCGCATTCATCGTTTGTCCAACTTGAACGTCATCCAGATCGCTTTGACGTTTCCCGATCCTAAGATCATCGAAGACGACACGCTTCTGCAACGCGCAGCAAGCCTGTTTCATGCGGTTCTCTATGATCGCCTGTCGTTTAAAGAGGATCTGTTTCATGAGGAAATCCGGATGCTTAAAGAACAGTGGGAAACGATCAAGGACCAAAAACGGCTTTACGCCCAGATGCAGTTTCACAAGCACTTTTTCAAAGGAGACGCATACGCAACGCCGATCAGCGGTCGACGTGCGGAACTAAAAACCGTCGATGCGAACGGCCTTCACGCCTACTATCACGATGTCTTTTTGAACAATCCGCGGACGTTCGTTATGAGTGGGCGGATCGACCAACACGAAGAAGAATATTTGCGTAAACTCTTTCACGAAGAAAAAAAGAATGAACACGAACTCGAACTCTTTTTTCGGAAACCACGGATGAAACCGAAAAAAGTCGAAAATCAGACCGACATGAAACAGGCGATTGTGAAAATCGGCTATCACCTGCCGATCTTTCGTGATGATGCCCTCTATACGGCAACGATGATCTTGAATCTTGTCATCGGTGGGTATCCCGAGAGTAGACTTTTCAAAGAAATCCGTGAAAAGGAAGGACTATGTTACGACATACATTCTGGTTATGATCCTTACAAGGGCGTCCTGATGATCAGCAGTGGCGTCGATGCCGCCATGCGCGAGAAGGCTCTCGCCGGCATAACCGACGAAATCGAAAAGGTCAAGCGCCACGGGATTACAACAGACGAGCTCACGTCCGCGTCCATGTATTACGAGAATCACGTAAAATCGAGTCTTGATCGTCAATCCGTGCTCACGCACAAGGCCTTCATAAAAGAAATTCTCGGGCGTGATGAATCGATCGAAACAAGAATCGAATGCATCCGTAAAACGACCATGGATGATGTCCGAGATGCCGCTTTCAGGCTCACGATCGATACCGTCTATGTGCTTTACGGGGGTGGACAGTCATGATCAAGAAAGTCGATCGAAATCTTGGTGAAACCGTTTATATTTTGCGATTGAAAAACGGTATGAACGTCCATATTTTGCCTAAGGATGAGCCTTATTATACGACCTATGTCGAGCTGAGCGTCGCTTATGGTGCGCTCGACCTCGAATTCATGACGGATGGAAATAAGGTCATCACACCTCCCGGAACCGCTCACTTCTTCGAACACCAGATCTTCGCCATGCCCTATGGCGATGCATTTCAAAAGTTTTCATCGCTTGGCGTCGACGCCAATGCCATGACGTCCTATGACCAGACGTCCTATCTTTTTTCAGCCACCGATAACGTCATCGCCGCTTTGACACACCTCTTCGATATGATCGATACGCCTTATTTTACGGAAGATAATGTCAATCGGGAACGATCGATCATCGCTGAGGAACTCAAGATGTACATGGATGATATCAACATGGAGATGCAAAATGAACTCTATATGAATCTCTATCACGATCATCCGATCAAGCACGATATTGGCGGAACACTTCCTTCGATCGAGGAGATTACGGTCGATACGCTCAAAACGATTCATCGCGTATTCTATCAACCGAGCAATCGTATGGTTGTCATTGCCGGCAAGGTCGATCTTCCAGCACTTTTAGCTTTTTTCAAAGCATACGAGCAAAGGCATCCTTTTAGACATCCTAAGCCGCATGCGATCTATCCCAAAGAGAAGAAACGTGTCGTCATATCCAAGGCGAGAACGTATAAACCGGCTGGCATCGACAAGATCATGGTCGGGATCAAACTAAGACCGATTCGCTTGACCAAAGAGAAACGGATCGTTCGTGAACTCGCGACGTCGATCTTGACGAACATGTTGCTGGGCTCATCGTCTTTTGCCTATGAAGATCTTTTTGAAAGACAATGGATCAACGAGAGTTTCTATGTTCAGACCACGTTCGAACATAAAGCGGAGCTCATTACCGTTTTTGCCGAAACGAGACGGGTTGCCAAACTTCGTGATTATCTCGTAGACCTTTTCAAGAAGGAAGCCGAACATCTCACCGATGAAAGGACATTCGAGCGTCACAAAAAGAGCTATATCGGTCAGTTCGTCTATGCGCTCAATCATTTGGAAACGAAAGCCCATCTCTATGGGAAGTATGCCCAGATGGGCATCTCGCTTTTCGATGTTGTTCCGCTCCTCAAGCGATTGACATACGCCGATCTTCTCGAAGCATTTACGGCCATAAAGAACGGAAACATGTCCATCTTGATCTATAAAAAAGCCTGATTTTATCCTTTTTTATCGAAAAGGCCGCATTCAGGAAAAAGATTCCATGCGCGCTTTTCTCTTTGTGTAAAAATGCCCTGTTTTTCGCTCATATCAAGCACCACATCAACGAAATGGTTGTTTTCCTTTTCCTGTTGACCTTGCTACAATGGTAGTAAAAAAAGGAGAAGAACATGCTCAATCAAATTATTTTAGTCGGTCGTCTAACACACGACATCGAAGTGAAAATACTGGAAGACGGCAGGAAGGTGAGTGACCTTACCTTGGCCGTACAAAGACCTTTCAAGAATATGGAAGGGGCCTATGAAACGGACTTCATCCGTTGTACGGCCTGGGAAGGACTCGCAACCGCGATCGAATCATACTGTACGAAGGGCGTCATGGTCGCTCTCAAAGGACGCGTTCAGACGTGGAAGTACGAAGTCGATGAGGAAAAGAAACTGACGATGCTCGATGTGATCGCCGAACGGATTACATATTTGTCCTCACCACGACATAGTGACCGGGCGATCGAGCCGAAGGATGACAAAAACAAATCATAGGTAGACCTGCCTTGGGTCGCGCATGCTCGCATCAGAGTAACGCGACCCAAGGTTTTTTTATCGCCAATCGAGTGAAAAGGTCGTCGAACTGTGCTAAAATGGATATATCCTATACAACAAGGAAAGGAGGACGGGAAACGCGATCGCGTTCCCGGACTTATGACGATGAAAAACATTGATTTCAAAGAAGAGGTTATGAAGAGGAAAGATCAAATGATCGACGATCTTCGTGGCTTGATCCGAATTAATTCCGAATTAACCGAATTTGACCCAAATCGTAAAGGAGCACCTTTCGGTGAGGGGACGAAAGAGGCACTCGATTACGTCCTTCGGCTCGGTGATCGCGACGGATTTAAAACCGTCAATGTGGACGGATACGCCGGACACATCGAATTTGGTGAGCAAAAGGATTTTATTGGCATGATCGGCCACTTGGATGTCGTTCCGGCCGGAAATGACTGGACGTATGATCCCTATGGCGCAGAAATCCACGACGGACGCATGTATGGACGCGGGACCGAAGATGACAAGGGACCGACGATCGCCGTGTACTATGCCATGAAGATTCTAAAAGAACTTGGTGTATCCCTCGACAAACGCATCAAACTCATCCTGGGAAACGACGAAGAAACCGCATGGCGTTGCATGCGTCACTATTTCAGCATTTACCCCGAAGTGCCCGTCGCCGGATTCATTCCTGACGCGGATTTTCCGTTGATCTATGCGGAAAAAGGGATCTCACGCATCGTCATCGAAGGAAAACTGGAAAAAGGCGATCTCCTCAGCATCGATGGTGGGTTTCGTGACAATATGGTACCCGATTACGCAACAGCGAAACTGGCCAAGACCAGGGATTACAAGCATGCTTTCGAGGTTTATCTCAAGAAGATGGGACTAAAGGGAAGCGTCGAAACGTTCGATGCATATGTTCAGTTGAGCGTGACGGGAAAGAGTGCGCACGGTTCGACACCGGAAGAAGGAGATAATGCCATCGATCGCATGTTCGCTTTTTTAATCGAAGCGAAGGTCGAAGGGAAGCTCGTCGACCTCGTTCGGACATATCTCTATCAGGATTTTTACGGAAAGAAACTTTCAATCGATTATATGGATGAAGAAATGGGTGCGCTCACCAACAATTTTGGCGTAATCTCGACCAAGGACAACACCTACTCGATCGCGCTCAATCTCCGTTATCCGCGTGGTGTGATTTTTTCCGATGTCGTCGACCGCATGCGTGCCCGAGTTAAAGCCTTTGATGCGACTCTGACCGTCGACAACCACAAGGAACTGATCTATACCGACCCCTCATCGAAACTCGTGACCAAGCTCATGGACATCTACAAGAAACATACGAATGACCGAACAGCCGAACCGATTTCGATCGGTGGCGGCACGTTTGCACGAGCTATGCCGAACTCGGTTGCTTTTGGCCCGCACTTCTTGGAAAAACCGACTTACATCCACCAGAAGAACGAGTTTATCGATATCGATGATCTATTGCTAGCGACCGTTATCTATACTGAAGCGCTCTATGAGCTTTCCAAGTAGAGGACGTTTACGGATATGGACCAATATTTGAAACTCGTATCCCACGTTTTCGAACACGGCGTCATGAAAGACAATCGGACGAAGATTCGAACCAAAAGTATTTTCGGCTATCAGATGCGTTTCGACATGAAAGATGGATTTCCGCTGTTGACGACCAAACGCGTACACGCAAAATCGATGATCTACGAACTGCTTTGGTTCATCTCGGGATCAACCAATATCCGGTATTTGGTGGATCATGGTGTCAAAATTTGGAATGAGTGGCCCTATGACCGTTATCGAAGATCGGATGACTTTGCCGGTGAGACGATCGATGCGTTTATCGCACGCATAAAAAGCGACGATGCTTTTGCTGCTCGATATGGTGACCTCGGACCCGTCTACGGCGCACAGTGGCGCAATTTCAATGGTGTGGACCAACTGAAAGACGTGCTCGTGTCACTCAAGGAAAACCCGGATTCTAGACGTATAATCGTGAGCGCATGGAATCCACCGGAACTGAACAGGATGGCGCTCGCTCCGTGCCATGCTTTCATGCAGTTTTACGTGAACGGAAAGGACCTCTCCCTTCACCTCTACCAAAGGAGTGCGGATGTTTTTCTAGGCGTTCCTTTTAACATCGCCTCGTATGCTCTGCTCTTGGAAATGGTCGCGCACGTTACGGGATACCGCGCTTCGACTCTAATCCATACGCTTGGCGATGCACACATCTATGAGAATCACTTCGAACAGATGAAAAAGCAGCTGACAAGAGACGTTCGAAAACTGCCGAGGTTAGTGCTGAACGAAAGGGTCAAAAACCTGTTCGATTTTACGTATGAGGACATCGTGATCAAGGACTATCATCCGCATCCCGCGATCAAAGGTGAGGTGGCCATATGATCGAGATGATCTGGGCAATGGATGAGAACCGTTTGATCGGAAAGGGAAACCTTTTGCCGTGGCATATCAAAAAAGATCTCGACTACTTTAAAGAAAAAACCAAGAACAAGGTCGTGCTCATGGGAGATAGGACCTATCGGTCGCTCAAACACTACTATAGGGGTAAGCAACTACCCTTCAAAAAGATCTATGTCGCGAACAACGAGGACCATTTTGCCTATCCGGATGCTGAATTAGTCCAGGATCTCGAACGTTTTCTCGCAACGACCGACGAGGATCTCATCGTTATCGGTGGCCGTACGGTTTATGCGATCGCGCTTCCCTATGCCTCGCGCCTTTATATCACGTATGTGCTGGGCACATACGAAGGAGATGTCTATTTTCCTGATTTTTGCTTGTCGGATTTCAAACTGGTAAAAAAAGTGATGGAAGAACGGCTCATTTTTGCCGTCTATGAAAGGATATAGACCATGATCAGTTTCATCTTTCTTTTGTCCTACGCGCTCTTTGTTATGGCAATGAGCGTCTATGTCAACTGGTGGCTTTTACCCTTATGGCTCATACTGGGATATGCTGTTGGGTTCATCCTCGCGTTTTTAACGCTTTACGTTCATTTGCCGATCATGAAGCGTCTTCCCTATACGAGTCGATACAAGTTCTACTGGACACGAAGTACGGCCATTTTCATTAACCGGATCGTCCTTCGTCTGAAAATCGAATTCGTCGGACGAGAACACATTCCGAAAGAGGGATTGTTAACGGTCTACGCCAACCACAAGTCCTATGCGGACCCTTTTATCATTCTCGAGTTCATGAACCGACCGACCAATTTCACGCCTAAAATGGGCGTCTACAACCTGTTTTTTTTGGGCAAGTGGCTCAAATATCTCGGTAGCGTCCCAATCGATCGTGCGAGCACGCGTAATACCGCGCGCGCCATGGTCGAAGGGATCAAAACGGTTAAGGACGGTATGGCCATGGTCATTTTCCCAGAAGGCGGAATCAAGGACCGCAATGACGAGAAAATGGTCGACATGCGCGCCGGTGCCTATAAGATCGCGATGAAAGCGAAAGCGGATTTGCTGCCGGTTCGCATTGTCGGAACGACGCGAATCAAAAAACGTGCGCCGTGGCGACGCACGAAAATCGATGTCCGAATTTTCCCTGTGATCCGCTTCGAAGAGATCAAGGATTACTCGACCGCGGATATGGCAAAACTCATGTTTGAACGGATCAACTCCGAGGAGTAGAACCGATATGAAGTCGTTTCAAGTAGGTAATCGTTTCGCCTTCGATGTTGAAATAGAGGATGTCACCATTATCGATGATCTCCGTAAAGTCATAGGTTTCTTGGTCGAAGTGAATTAAAAGTGATTTGATGACGTGCGAATGGGCGACCATGAGAACGCGTTGATCGCCATATCTAGAGTCGAGTTCTTTGGCAGTACGAACGATGCGTGAGATCAGTTTGGCATCGTCTTCATAACCTTCGTGTCGGTATCCTTTTTTACGAACGAAGGGCATGGCATCTGCAACTCGCATGCCATCGAAGTGATGGAAATCGCGTTCGACGAATCCGTGACAGATGACGACGGGTCGGTTAAGATCGAGTATTTTGGCGATGATATAGGCGCTCTCAAGCGCGCGCGAGAGCGGTGATGCAGCGATTACGTCAAAGTGCTCGTCGATCGCTTTTAATCGCTCACCGACGTTTTTGGCCTGCTTTCTACCGGTGTCGTTTAAGGGGATGTCGATTTGTCCTTGTACGCGTTTGTCCGCGTTATAGTGGGTTTGTCCGTGCCTCATGATTGCGAGTAACATCGTTTTCCTCTTTTCCTTCATGTTTTTCACATGTGTCATTATATCATAAAAATCACGTGTTCGAATTTACTTCGCGTCAATCTTTTTAAGAAGACGCTAAAAAAGGAGGTTCCTATGCATATCATCGATCTCATAACGAATAAAAGAGATGGAAAAGAATTGGCAAAAGAAGAAATCACCTGGTTTGTTGAAGAGTATACGAAAGGTGAGATACCGGATTATCAGATGAGCGCACTGCTCATGGCGATCTATTTCAATGGCATGACGAAAAAGGAAGCGACCGCGCTGGCATTGGCCATGCGCGACTCGGGTGATTCGATCGACTTGAGTTCGATTTCCGGGATTAAAGTCGACAAGCATTCGACCGGGGGTGTCGGCGACAAGGTTACGCTCGTCCTCGGACCTTTGCTGGCCTCACTCGGTGTTAAGTTTGCAAAGATGAGCGGTCGAGGACTCGGACATACCGGTGGAACGATCGATAAACTGGAAAGCATACCGGGATATCAAGTCGAGTTAAGCGTTGAACGCTTCAAAAAACAGGTTGAAGAGATCGGCATCGCAATCGTCGGACAAAGTGGCGATGTCGCGCCGGCGGATAAGAAACTCTACGCGTTGCGCGATGTCACAGCGACGGTCGATGTCATCGCCTTGATCGCTTCATCGATCATGTCTAAGAAGCTCGCGAGTGGAGCGGATGTCATCTGTCTCGATGTCAAAGTAGGGAAAGGTGCTTTCATGAAAACGGAAGCGGAAGCACTTGAACTCGCTGAACTCATGGTCGATATCGGTCATCTGGCTGGTAAACGCGTCACCGCTATTCTAACAGGAATGGACGAACCGCTCGGTTACCGGATCGGTAATGGGCTCGAGGTCTATGAAGCCGTTTTGACACTCTTGGGTAAAGGCCCGAGTGATCTGGTGGAAGTAACGGTAGAAATCGGTTCGCATCTGCTCGTCGGTGCCGAAGTCACGGATGACATTGGACAAGCCAAGAAGCTTCTTCATGAGGCGCTTGATGACGGTAGGGGATACCGCAAATTGATCGAACTCATCCAGGCACAGAACGGAGATGCATCCGTCCTAGATGATTTGGAAAGTCTTCTTTCGAAGAAACGACGATCGATTAAAGCTCATGTGTCCGGTTACGTCAAGAGCATGGATGCACTTGAGATCGGTCGGGCGGCGATGCGTCTTGGCGCGGGCCGCGAGAAAAAAGAGGACGACATCCTGCTGGATGTCGGAATTGAACTCAATAAAAAAATCGGTGACCGTGTTAAAAAGGGCGATACGATCGCGACTCTATACGTCAATGACCGCGGCATCGATGAGGCTACATCCATTTTAAAAAACGCCATCGAGATCGGCGAAAAGCCGCCCGTTAAGAAGCTGATCAAACAAACGATAACGGGTTAGAATGAGACCCAAAAGAAAAAACCGTGGACAAGAACGGTTTTTTCTGACTCTTTACATTTTTGGACTCTTTACATTTTTGTGTGTAATCATAAGGCCTTTCAATAATCGTGTGGACACCACATGAAAATGTAAAGGCCGTTTTTCTTATACGGAGGAATCAGTCTTCTTGGCGCTGTTTGATGTCGAAGTAGTCGATATCGAGAATATATTGATTGATGGTCTGCCGGTACTGATATTCGAATTGGAAGATCAAAGCGTCATCCTCCGTGAAATCGTCGGTGTAAAGCGTATAGGTTTCCGATTCGAGATCATAGAAGAAGTCGTCTGTGAGCATGCTGCCATTTGAGAAAAAGACGGCACGTCGTTGATTTCCGAAGATGTCCTTACCGAAAACCCGGGTATAATCTAAGTCGAGATCGAATAGATTGGCAATCGTCGGCATAATGTCGATGGAAGCGAATATCTGATTTTTCGTTTCAGGAACGAGATCGGGATGATAGATCATCATCGGCACACGCTGAAAGCTTAAAGGATTTTCGAGGCTCTTCGTGTCGTCATAGCGTGCGATATCATTTTGATTGATTCCATAGGCGTAATGGTCACCATAGAGCATGATTACGGTGTCTTCTGCCCGACCGGTTTCTTCGAGTCGCTCCATGAGATAGCCGACTGCTAGATCGAGTTCGTAGTTGGCGGCGTGATAGTAGAGAAAATCGTCGATCGGTCGTTCGCGTTCATGTTCTACGAGGAGTTGCTCGATCGTTTCGATGTTTTTTTGTGCGATCGGATGTCTGTTCGTATAGGGTAAATGGCCCGAAACGGTGAGGAGATAGGAAAAATAGGGTTCGTCGTTCATCCAAAGGGTGTCAAGGGCTTCGACCATCAGGTCGAGGTCGCTTTGCCATTGATGGTTCGTTATGACGCCTTCCTTAAATTCTAGCATGCCCAACGATACGGCATCATAATACGCGTCGTATCCGAGCGTATCCGGCAGGAAAACGGATCGCGGGTAGAAGTAGTCGGTATAGTTGTGAAAAGCGTAGCTGTCATATCCGGAATCATTGAAAAGGCGTGGTAATGTGTAAGGGAATACGTTGTCCCGATATGTATTCATCGTTAAAAGCGTATTTTGATTCGTGTAGAAGCCTGTTTGA
This sequence comes from uncultured Acholeplasmataceae bacterium, assembly GCA_964444805.1. Taxonomy (GTDB): domain Bacteria; phylum Bacillota_I; class Bacilli_A; order Acholeplasmatales; family Acholeplasmataceae; genus RECG01. Next base: position 26,027 of record CAYUIK010000031.1, read on the forward strand.
CTCATGAACTCCGTGTCCGCCGTGTTTCGGAAATAGAGCGGTGCATAGAAATGATCAAAATTCCAAGCGTTCTGCTGCAAGTCATAGAGATTTGGTGAAAAGACGGGGTCAATGGCGAACGTGTCAAACGATTCGGCCATGATCATGATGAGATTCTTGTCGCGGAAAAGTCCGGTGTAATCGTTTGGCTCATGTTCACGCTTAGAACTGAAGTATTCTTCGATTTCATCATATGTCGTCCGTTCATCGGGTTCATCGTTGAATGCCTGCAAAATGTCACGTTGAATATATGTGAGCATGCCGAACATGCGGATGGACTGATAAGCGCTCGGTGTTTGAACGTATACGTCGAAGTCGGTGAAGACATAGGGTGAGTCCAAGTAGTATGCCGTATTTTTCGGAATCGTGTGGATGACCGCGACGAAAAGTAGAATCATGATTAAAAGGGTGTTCATCAGATCGAAGATCGAATCGAAATAGAGATAGCGCTTGGGAACGACGTCATTTTTTTTCTTTACGTAGATGACGATCCCGAGAGTGAGCGGGACTGCATATAGAAGATGAACGGGCTCTAAGTTTTTGGTCACTCGACTCAAAAAAGCGACCCCCATGTGTGCATCACCTGTGATCGAAAATGAGAAAAATCCACTCAGAATTCGATAATAGATATCCTGTGCGAAATAGATAAAGGATAGAACCGCTATGAAAAGAAGCATCATGACTTTGACCGCTTGCCGGGGCATGACCCGGAGGATCACGAGGATCACAATGGCGTAGGCAATCGAAAAAGCGATGGTGCGGTAACTGTCATGGATGTCTTCGATTCCGATGATGCTCAATCTGAAAACGAGTTCAAGATAGATCAGAAACAGCGTAATGATGATGAATAGGACAAGGATTCGGATTCTTTTTTGTGGTTGCATATGAACACCTCGATCTCATGAACCATTATACCAAAAATATAGGAAACATGAAAGTGAATGGAATGTATCGAGAAGATAAAGAAATATGATATGGCTTGAACCCGAATGAACCGCGTAACGAAAGAAAATACCCATCGCGTAGAAGAACGAAAGACCTAGATCCGACTCCTTCCCGCGATGGGTATGTCTGGTAACAGGATATTATCGTTGTTACGTTGTTTTGGCTGGGGCGTCTTCTTTTGCTGTGGCGATCTCGGTTGCTGCCATGACTGTTGACGCGAGGTCCGTGATGTTCGAAGGAATGATGATCTTGGTGGAACGACCATCCGCGACTTTGGCGAGCGCATCGAGCGTTTTAAGTTTGATGACGGCCGCATCGGCTTTGGCGTCTTTGACGAGTTCGATACCTTTCGCTTCGGCTTCTTTCAAACGCAGCATACCTTCCGCTTGACCTTCTGCTTCACGAATTCTTTGTTTCTTGTTCGCTTCCGCTCTTAGGATGATGGCTTCCGCTTCACCTTCGGCTCGAAGGACTTGCGAACGCTTGTCACCTTCGGCGATCAAAATGGTCTGACGCTTTTCACGTTCCGCGCGCATTTGTTTTTCCATGGCGTCACGTATGTCCTTCGGTGGAAGGATGTTTTTAAGTTCGACGCGATTGACTTTGATGCCCCAGGGATCGGTTGCTTCATCGAGTATCGAACGCATCTGCGTGTTGATCAGGTCTCTCGATGTCAACGTCTGGTCGAGGTCGAGATCACCGATGATGTTACGAAGCGTAGTAGCGCTTAAGTTTTCGATACCGGACAGAGGATTTTCCACGCCGTAGGCGTAGAGCTTGGGGTCCGTGATCTGGAAGAACACGACGGTATCGATTTGCATCGTTACGTTGTCCTTGGTAATGACGGGTTGGGGATCGAAGTCACGAACCTGTTCCTTGAGTGTCACGACGGAGGCGACACGATCGATAAACGGGACGAGAAAGTGAAGACCGACACCCCAGGTCGTTAAATAGCCACCGAGTCGTTCAACGACATACTTGTTCGTCTGTGTGACGAGTCTGAAACTGAATGCGGCGATGATGAAGAACAAACCGCCGATAATAAGTAATGCAATGAAAATTCCTTCCATATAGGACACCTCTTTCTAATTTTTTTATATTTTTTCAACAATGACCTTGACACCTTCAACGTCGAGGACGCGAACGCGTTCGTCAACGTGGATCGTTTCTTTGGCGATGGCCGACCAGTCGGCACCACGAATCTTGATACGACCGATCGAATCGGGCGTGATATCTTTGGTCACGACACCTGTCGTTCCGACGATTGAATCGACGTTGGTCTTGATCTCGTTGGTTTTGAGGTATTTCATCATTGCCGGGCGAGTGAAGAGAAGAAGAGCCGTGGCGATCGCGACGAAAACGATAATCTGTATAAATGGGCTTTGCTCGAAAATGGCCAAAAGAAAACTCGGGATCGCTGCGATAGCGAACCAAATGCTCACGAAATCGACCGTTAAGAATTCAAAGATGACGGCTGCAATAAAGAATCCAAGCCATATCCAAACCATGACTTCCATTGCTAAACTCCTCCATTCAAATCGACGACGAGAACCTGTTCGGTTTTATTCCACGTCGCGGGAAACTTGTACGTCTCGTTTTTCAGATCGAGTCCTGCGATCTCCATGACTTCGTTCATGAAGGCCTTGTTCGTGATTCTGCTGTAACTCGCGTGTACGGAGATCCGATACTTTTTGTATTGTGGAATGACATTGCTGACGGCTTCGGCCTTGCTCAAGGGTTTGATGACGATATACTTTTTTATGGGATCGGTACCGAGCATAACGCTGTACGCGTTCTCAAAATACGTGGTTGCGGACTTATTTAGAGTAATACTGCCCGCATTCAGGGTAACGACACCCTCTTTTGGTTGTTCATTAAACCATACGATATCCATAACGATCATCTCCTGATAATTCAATTATACACGAAATTATCAAAATATCAAGAAAATTATTATTAATTATTATTGATAACGTAACGCAGATAGGGATAAAAGCTTTATGGACCAATCGATTTGAACCAATTCCTTGTTTTTTCCAAAGCTCAGTGTTATGATTAAGGTGTACTACGGGGAGCCCATATGGGCTGAGAGGATTTATTCGACCCGCGAACCTGATCTGGATCATACCAGCGGAGGGATAGTAGAAGATATGATCATATGTCACTACTTTCGTTTCTTTGGTTGCCAGGGAAATTTTTCTTTTTCTAGGAGGTAACCCCATGAAAGACATTCAGAAGTTGACGTTTACATCGGTATTGGTCGCTACGGCATTCGTGTTTAGTCTCATGACGAAGTTCATTCCCGGACTTAATCTTGAAATGCCACAAGGTGGACAAGTTTTCGGTATCGCGATGTTGCCGATTATTTTGATCGGTATTCTTTTCGGTGTTCGCTATGGCATAATCGGTGGGATTCTCTACGGACTTACCAGTCTTTTACTCGACGGTGTCATCTATCATTGGGCATCCGTTTTCACGGATTATGTTTTCGCATTCGGTGTATTAGGTCTGGCGGGCATGTTTCGACGCAGCATCCATAGCTGGAAGTCGTTTTCCGCGGTTTTCATCTTTGTCGCCTTCTTAAGATATCTGTCGCATGCATTTGGTGGAGCGATTATTTTCGCCGAATTCGCCCCGGAAGGCATGAACCCATGGTTCTATTCGTTTGTCGTCTATAATGCCCCTTACATGTTGTCGAGTACGACTTTGACGCTTTTAGTCGGTCTTTTGATTCGAACCAAGCTGATTCTGATCATGCAGGATTATCGACTCATCGATTCGCCTGATCGATCCAACCATCGATAACTTTTAAATAGTCCAAGCGGGGCTGATAACCGATCGGTACCAGGTAAGCCCGTTCGATGAAAGTCTGATAGGGAATGGATTTCCTTCCGTTTTTTAGTGTTTGTCGATCCCAGAACTCGAAGAGCACGCTGCCAGGCAGGACGAAATAGTTGCCGTGACGCTTGAAGGACACGATTAGAAAAACGATTCCCCCATGATGTGCGACGACTTTTAAGTGTTCGACTTGATGGGGGTGAATGTTTTTAAGCGGCATGGATGTCAAGGAGTTGGTTTCCTTGGCGTCAAAATCGATATAGTGACCTTTATATATGCCGTTGAAATCGGTTGTGGAAGGCGTTTTGTAATAGGCCTCGATGATTTTGGCCTTATTTCGTGCGGGATAACTGACGTTGACGACTTGGACAGGCGTCGGTTTTTTATGTATGACCGCACGTCCGATGGAAAGGTAATAACGATTGGTTTGTTCGATATCGGATTCCAGCGTCATGCCGAGGTTGGCGTAATTCGTTTGTTTCGTCCTGTTTTTGCGTTTGATCGGGTAGTCAATCATGTGGCATCACCTACTGTTATGATAACATAAATCACAAGCAAAAGCATTGTTAATCATTAAAAACATGGTATAATGGTTCTAAAGGATAAACGTTACTTAAAAGGAAGTGTTATCATGACTGAAATACGTTTTTTTGCGCTCGGTGGGCTCGGTGAAAACGGCAAGAATATGTATGTCGTTGAAGTCGATCGCCAGCTTTTCATACTGGATGCCGGAATCAAATATCCGAGTTCGGAACTTTTTGGTGTCGATGAGATCATACCCGATTACCGCGTTTTGATACGTGCTAAGGATCGTATCCAAGGTATTTTCCTGTCACATGGCCACGAGGATCACATCGGCGCCCTACCACACATTCTAAAAGATTTGAATGTCCCCGTCTATGCGACCAACTTTACGATGCAAATCGTTAAGGATACGCTTCTTGACGCCGGATACGAACTCGAAAATCTGACGCTTAATACGATCAATCAGAACAGCATCATCAAGTTCAACAGCGTTCGCGTCACCTTTTTTAATACGACGCATTCGATTCCCGAATCCGTCGGGATCGCGATTCATACCGTCAAGGGCTTGATCGTCTATACGAGTGATTTCACGTTCGATCAAAGCAGCGATCGAAAATATCAGACGGACTTTCAAAAGATCAATCAACTCGCTGAAAAACACGTTCTCGCCCTTCTTTCAGAGTCACTCGGTTCAACGCTCGTGTTGAACGGAGGCGTCAATCAGGAGCTCGTGCATCGCCTCAATAGCGTGTATGCTCACGCCAAGGGGCGAATCATCGTATCGCTTTTTTCGTCGGATCTAAGTAAGATTCAAAGGATCGTCGATATCTCACTCATTCACAAGAAAAAGATTGCCATTATTGGCCGTCGTGCCCAAAGGATCGTCGATATTGCCATTAAAGAAGGCTACTTGAAGATACCGAAGTCCTCACTGATCTTCTTGCGTTTTATTGACGAGAAGAACAAGAACGACGGCAACGATCTCGTTTGTCTTGTCACTGGGAATCGACATGAGCCTTTCTTCATGCTGCAACGCATGTGCAAGAAACAAGATCGTTTGATTCACATTGCCGATACGGATACGGTCATTCTCATGACACCGCCCGTACCAGGTACGGAAAAAATGGCTGCGCGAACGCTTGACATTCTTTATCGCAGTGATGCGCACGTCATGCAACTCGACCAACGTCTTTTGACGAACGCGCATGCAACGACGGAAGAACTCAAGATGATGATCAACTTACTTAAACCGAAATATATCGTACCGACGATCGGTGAGTACAGGCACCAGTACGGATTAAAAAAACTCGCTCAGGAAGTTGGATATGACGAAGAACACATCTTCATGATGGATAATGGCGATGTCTTGAATTTCGTCGATCAGGATGCATACGTTGGCCGTGGGGATATCAATGTGGGGGAAATTCTCATTGACGGTACAGCCGTCGGCGACGTCAACGACTTCGTCATGCGTGATCGTGAGCTACTTGCCGAAGATGGTGCTTTGCTCATCGTCGCCCATATCTGTCCGAAAACAAAGAAAATTCTCGGCGATGTCAAAATCGTGACGAAGGGTTTCGTTTATGTTCAGGAATCCGAGGATCTGCTCAATGACGTTAAGGAACTCTTTCTTACCGTCAGTACGAAACATCTTAAAGGGAAATATATCAACTGGAATGAATTCAAGCGCGATGTTCGAAATGAGATCAACCGCTTCATCTACCAGAGCACTAAGCGTAGACCGATTACGATTCCTGTCATGATTTCGACCGAACTCTAACGATAGAGCGTGCCTAAGCACGCTCTATCTCTTTTTATGTTTGATACGATCGATGGTTTTTAGGCGATCGGCGAGCGCTTTTTCGTAGTTGCTTTCATGTTTTGGCAGGTAGAAAACCTCATCCTTGATGTCTTTTGGAAGATAACGCTGATCATTGATGCTGTTAAAACTGTCGTGAGGATAGTGATAGATCGCTGGATTCAACTTGATCTTGTTATTGTTGATGTAATCGGGAAAGACTCCTGTTCCGCCTTTTTCGTATGTTTCAATTGCTTTTTCGATTGCGAGATAAGCCGTGTTTGATTTTGGCGACAGCGCCATATCGATGACGATTGTGCCAAGTATGATCCGTGCTTCCGGCATGCCGACTTTGAGACACGCTTCCGTAGCATGCAGCACCTTACCGCCCATGAGCGGGTTGGCCAGCCCGATATCCTCATAAGCGATGACGAGCAGTCGCCGTTGAATGGCTTGCAAGTCGCCAAGAACAAGGAGTTGTGCCAAGTAGAAAAGTGCAGCGTCGACATCCGATCCGCGAATGGATTTCTGCAATCCACTCAAAAGATTGTAAAATGCATCCCCATCGGCATCAAGATCGTGTTGGGCTTGACCCGTTATGCGCCTGAGCGTGCCTCGTGTTAGACGGGCACCGTCACCGAGGACGAGCGCCGCACTTTCGAGCAGGTTGAGTGCGCTTCGGACTTCATGATTGGCATAGCGGATGATCGCTTCGAGGGCGTCCTTTTCGATCTGTATGTCGATTTCAAGCGCCGAAAGACCCCGTTTGATCGCTTTTTCAAGGGACTCGTCAGTAAGATGTTTGACTTGAAAGAGGTGACAACGGGAGCGAATCGCCATATTGACGCTTTGATACGGATTGAGCGTCGTGATTCCGATAATCGTTGCCTTGCCATTTTCGATGTAGGGAAGGAGATAGTCCTGGACATCGGTATTCATGCGGTGAATTTCGTCGATCACGATCAGAATGTCATGATATGTCGTGGTCTTAATGATGTCTTTAAGACGGGCCTTGGAATCGGTGGATGCATTGAAAAAATAGGTGTCCAACCGGCTTTTTTCGGCGAAAATCGTGGCGATCGTCGTTTTTCCGGTACCGGGAGGACCGTGGAGTATGTAGGATAGGATGCGTTTCTTTTCAAGCATGGCTCGAAGCACGCCTTGGGGACCGACGAGGTGGTCCTGTCCGACGACATCTTCGAAACGTTCAGGTCGTATGCGATATGCGAGAGGTTTCATAAGTACTCACCATTATGATTATATCATAAGCGCTTGCGCTACTTGTAAAATGTGAAAAAATCGGTTAAAATGAAATGTAACTCGATATGTCAAGATGTATTGAAATATGACACCAACGAAGGAGATAAAGAACATGAATCTCAAGGACTACATCGCCGATGTCCCGGATTTCCCGAAAAAGGGCATTTTGTTTCGTGATATTACGCCATTGATGCTTAACGGCGAGGCTTATCGTTATGCCGCGAAGTGCTTTACCGATTACGCAAAGGAAAAGAAAGCGACGCTCATAATCGGACCCGAAGCACGAGGTTTTATCTTTGGGTGTCCGGTCGCGACGAACCTCGGCATCGGCTTTGCACCGGTACGGAAACCGGGAAAACTCCCCCGTTCGACCGTTAGCGTCGATTATGATCTCGAATACGGTTCGAATCGACTTTGTCTGCACGCGGATGCCATCCAAAAAGGTGATCGGGTCATCATCATCGATGATCTGCTCGCGACAGGGGGAACGATTCGTGCGTCCATTGATCTCGTCAACAAACTCGGTGGTGAGGTTGTCGGTCTTGCCTTTCTCATCGAACTCCATGATCTTCGTGGACGCGACAAACTCGCAGGCTATGATATCCTGACGCTCATCAACTATTGAAAAAAGGAGGACCTCGGATGTCTTCTGAAGCGCTTTTAGATACGCTAATTGAATCGATTTCCTCTTATATCAAGCGTGAATCGGACGTCGAGCTCATTCGGAAAGCGTATTTTTTAGCGCGAGATAAACACCGCGGACAAATGCGGAAAAGCGGGGACGACTACATTACCCATCCGGTTGAAGTCGCCCGAATCCTTGCTGGTTTGACCGCTGGTCCCGGAACGATTATTGCCGCCTTGTTACATGATACCGTCGAAGATACCGACCTCAAACTCGATGATGTCGAAAAGGATTTTGGCACGGAAATCCGGCAACTCGTCGATGGTGTGACGAAGATCAGTAAACTCTCGTTCACGACGACGACCTCGCAGGCGGAAAACCATCAGAAAATGCTTTTGGCGATGGCCAAGGACATCCGTGTGGTAATCATCAAGATCGCCGATCGTCTGCATAATGTTCGAACGCTCGATTCGATGCCGCCGGATAAACAGTATAAGATCGCCCGGGAAACACTTGAAATTTACGCACCAATCGCCCACCGTCTCGGTATTTTCCGAGTCAAGGCGGAACTGGAAGATCGATCCTTGCGCTATACGGATCCGCCAATGTATTATCGAGTTTCCAATATGATTCAGGCGAAACGAACGGAAAGAGAGGCTTCGATTGAACGCGTAATCGCGGCAATCAAGACTCTTTTTGGCAAAAGCGAACTGCTGAACTTCGAGATCAAAGGCCGGATAAAAAACATCTATAGCATCTATAAAAAGATGGTTCGGGATAATCGGGCGTTCGAGGATATCTACGATTTGCTTGCTGTGCGGATTATCGTTAATCGGATCGATGAGTGCTATCAGGCTCTTGGACTGATTCACGCCAACTACACACCGATTCCTCGCCGTTTCAAGGATTATATCGCCGTACCGAAACCGAACATGTATCAATCGCTTCACACGACATTACTCGCGGAAGATGGGACGCTCTTCGAAGTGCAAATACGGACCCATGAGATGGACGCCATCGCCGAGTATGGGGTTGCTGCGCATTGGGCGTACAAAGAAAACAAGACGTACTCACGGGAACGCGAACAGTTTGAAATCGCTCAGAAACTTAAATGGTATGGCGAGCTGATGAAGATGAGTGAAGACGAGGACGAAACCGATGCTGGTGCGGAAGAATTCGTCGACACCATAAAGGGTGATATACTCGATGCGAACGTCTATGTGTTCACACCGAAAGGAGAAGTCATCGAGTTGCCGAAAGGCTCGACTCCGATCGACTTCGCTTATCGCATTCACACGGATATCGGTCATCGCATGGTTGGAGCGCTCGTCAACAATCGGATCGTCACGCTCGATTACACCTTGAAAACTGGCGACATCGTTTCGGTCAAAATCAACAAGAACTCGGTCGGTCCGAGTGAGGATTGGCTGAAAATTGCGAAGTCCGCGCATGCAAAGCACAAGATCAAGAGCTATTTGAACAAGCAAAACCGTGATCAGTTGATCCAACTGGGAAAGGATATGCTCGAACGCGAGTTTGTTGCACAAAAAGTGACGCAGTCGCTTGATGACGACTTTGTCGTCCAGTATTTCGAGAAGAACATGGTGAATAACGTTCAAGATCTTTATCTTGAAGTTGGCAAAGGCATGATCTCACCGAAGACGGTCGCGAGCAAATTGCTCGGTCAGGAAGTCGATAAATCGGTCTTTCTACAACGTCAAATGGAGAAAGCCAATCGTCAGTTGACGACCCACAGTGAAACAGGTGTCGTAATCGAAGGTCTTTCGACGCCACAGATCAAACTCGCCAGTTGTTGCTCCCCGATCCCGGGTGATCAGATCCTCGGGTATGTCAGCAAGCACAGCGGAATCGTCATACATGCCGATTTTTGTCCGAACATCAAGAATCTCGAAGACAATCGTCAGATCGAAGCCTTCTGGAGCAAACAGATCAATCGCAAGTATCCCGCCTGGCTCAAAGTCGTGGGAACGAATAAGCCGACACTTCTCTCGGAGGTCGTGAACGTCGTGAATGCGGCGAGCGTTTCGATCGCCGAAGTCAATGCGAGAACGACGGCGAACCTGGAAATGATCATCAAACTCAAAGTTTCGATCGGGAATCATGCACTTCTACAACAATTGATGCTGAACTTAAAAAAAGTAACCGATATTTACAGCGTCGAAAGGGATGTCAAATGAGAGCGGTATGTCAACGCGTATCCAAAGCCAAAGTCATCGTTTCACATCAAGTCGTCGGGAAGACCGGTCACGGTCTCGTCGTTTTTCTCGGTATCCATCAAGAAGATGACGAGAAGAGCGCCCTAAAGATGGCTGACAAGATTTCCAAATTGCGGATTTTCGACGACCAAGCGGGAAAAATGAACTTAAACATCCAGGACGTCAAGGGCGAAATCATGCTGATCTCGCAATTTACGCTTTACGGGAACACGAAAGGCGGCAATCGCCCCTCTTTCACGGAAGCGGCTCCTCCTGATCAGGCTCGTGTTCTCTATGAAATGGTTCAGATTCGTTTGAGCGAAAAGCATATCGTTGAAACCGGTGTTTTCCAAGCCCACATGACGATCGACGCCACGAATGATGGTCCAGTCACGATCATTCTTGAGACATAAGCGATTGACAAAAGCCTTCGTTTAGGATAAGATAAATATAGTTTCATCATCGGTCGATGATAGAGGTGATCGGATTTCCCTCCGATTAGTGACGCCTTTGGAGGCCATACGTAAAATGAGTGCTAGATTCGATCTAGAACTAAGGTGGTACCGCGTAGACACATACGTCCTTAGATCTTTTTGAGGATGTTTTTATTTTGAAAGGTGAAAATCCATGAAAAAATATCGACGCATGCCCATGATTGATTTCGATCAGTATCGCCTTCGAACCATCAAAATGAGTGACGCCAAGGACATGTTTGATTATGGAAAAAGAAGCGAGGTTACCCGTTTTCTCAGCTGGGGACCGTTTACCGACATTCGGGATGCCAAGCGTTCAATCAGAAGAATCTTTTTTCCACGCCTCAAAGAAGGTCTGCCGATCGGTTACGCGATTGTCGACTTGAAAAGGTCAAAAATGATTGGAACAATCGACTTTCATAGTAAAATAGATAGTGGAGACGGGGCCGAAATCGGTTTTGTCATCCATCCCGACTACTGGAACAAGGGAATCGTTACCCGTGCTCTTTCAGAACTCATTCAGATCGGCTTTTCGTATTTGGGATATGAGCGCGTCATCGTTAGACATTTAAAGGCAAACGTTAGCAGCCGTCGTGTCATTGAAAAGACGGGATTCCGTTTGATAAAAAAGGAATATTACTGCTTGAAAAAACTCAAGGGAACGATTGAAGATGAGATCTGGACCTATGAAAAAAGGAGATAGATTATGGCTGTAAGAAAAGTGAAAGGGACCTATGACGTCCTTCCGAGCGAGTCACACGCATGGCACGCACTCGAAGAAAAAATCCGCTTCATACTTAAGATTTACAACATGAAAGAAATCCGAACGCCTATTTTGGAATACAGCGAAGTCTTTCATCGCGCTTCGGAAGCATCGGATATGGTTACTAAGGAAACCTATGATTTCGATGATCGGAATCAAAGAAAACTGACCCTTAGACCGGAAGGAACGGCTGGCGTCATTCGCAGTTATGTGGAAAACAAACTCTATGCAAGCCAGGAATTGGAGAAGGTTTACTATCTAGGACCCAATTTTCGTTATGAACGCCCCCAAAAAGGACGCTACCGCCAATTCTATCAGTTCGGTGTCGAAGCGATTGGCGCCATCGATCCTGCCCTGGATGCCGAAATGATTATTCTGTCCTACGATTTCATTAAACGCTTAGGATTAAAAGGCGTACGCGTTCGTCTCAATACCCTCGGTGATGATTCTTCCAGAGCAGCGTATCAAAAGGCTCTTGAAGCGCATTTTCTTCCCGTAAAGCATGAGTTGTGTCCGGATTGTCAAAGACGAATCACGCAGAACCCTCTGCGTATTCTCGATTGCAAAGTCGATCAGAACCACCCAGCGATGATCCAGGCTCCGGTTACAAGAGACTATTTGAACGAGGCGTCCCAAGCATATTTCGAGAGCGTTCTCGAATATGTTAATGCGGCAAAAATCAGCTATGAAATTTCTCCTAGACTCGTCCGTGGACTGGATTACTACAGTCACACCGTCTTTGAGATCGAAGCGGATATCGAAGGATTCGGTGCCCAGAACATTCTCGGTGGCGGCGGACGCTACCAGAAGCTCGTCCAAGAACTCGGCGGACCGGATCTCGGCGGTATCGGTTTCGCATTCGGCATGGAGCGGTTGTTGCTGGCGCTTGAAGCCGAAAATATCGATTTCGCAGTGGAACCCGGTCTTGACGCTTATCTGATCGTATCCTCGGAAAAACTCAAGCCTGACGCTGTCAAGATCCTTTATGGGTTGCGCAAGGCGAATATCGTCAGTGACATGAACTATATGAACAAGAGCTTCAAGGCACAACTCAAACACGCACTCAGACTGAATGCCAAATATCTGATCATACTTGGCGACGATGAATATGCGCGCGGCATGGTCGCGATCAAAGACACGCAAACGGAAACGCAGGAAGACGTATTGCTGCAACGAGTTGAACGCTATTTAATCGAGAAAATGGGTGATCGAAAATGACATATACGCATACGAACAATGAACTGACCATGGAAAACCTCGGTCAAGACGTACAACTGAAGGGCTGGGTTGCTAAAACGAGAGACCTCGGCGGACTTGTTTTTATCGACCTGCGCGATCGCTTTGGAATTACGCAACTCGTTATGAAACCCGATGCGCTCAATGATGACCTCATTCGATCGATTAAAAATGAGTTCGTCATCGAAGTCAGAGGTATCGTCATCGAACGAGAAAGTAAGAATAGACGCATCGTCACAGGAGAAATCGAGGTCGAGGTCACAAGCCTACGCATTCTCGCTAAAAGTTTGACCCCACCGCTCTATATCACGGATCAAACCGATGCGCTCGAAGAGACGAGACTCAAATACCGTTACCTTGATCTTAGGCGGCCGATCATGCAAAACTATTTGATCAAGCGCCACGAGATTACGCAATCGATTCGACGGGTACTCGTCGATCAGGGGTACTATGAACTCGAGACCCCGATCCTGGGAAAATCCACGCCGGAAGGAGCTAGGGACTACCTCGTTCCCTCCAGGCTCTATCCGAGTACGTTCTATGCCTTGCCGCAGTCCCCGCAAATTTATAAACAGCTCTTCATGATCGCCGGATTCGAGAAGTACTTCCAAATCGCCCGATGTTTTCGCGATGAGGACTTGCGCGCAGATCGTCAGCCTGAGTTCACACAGGTCGACATTGAAGCTTCATTCATCGATGAAAACGATGTGATGGAATTGACCGAGAAGATCATGGAAAAAACATTAAAACATGTCTTGGGTATCGAGATCGAAAGACCGTTTTCACGTATCACATACGATGAGGCGATCTCGACTTATGGTACGGATAAGCCCGATATTCGCTATGCGCTTCACTTAACGGATTATACCGAGTTTTTCAAGGACATCGATGTTCCGTTGTTCGACTCGTGTGAAACGATTAAGGGCATACGCGTCGATGACGCTTCGTCGCTATCACGAAAAGTCATCGATCAACTGACCGACCTTGTCAAGAAAAATCACGGAAAAGCACTCGCCTATCTCAAACAGCAAAACGGACAATATTCGGGAAGCATCCGCAAGTTTCTTGATGATTCGCAGCTCGCATCACTCGACTTAAAAGATCATGCCATGATCCTGTTCGTTCCGGGATCGTTTGAGGATGTCAGTAAATCGCTCGGTGCTCTTCGCATCCGACTCGCACACATGCTCGATCTCATTCCTAAAAACGAGTACGCGTTTTTATGGGTAACCGATTGGCCTTTGCTCGAGTATGATGCAACCGATGAGCGTTTTTATGCCAAGCATCACCCTTTTACGGCACCAACGGATCCGATGCAATTGAAAAACGATCCGCACAACGCTCGTGCGCGAGCATACGACATCGTTTTAAACGGTTATGAGATCGGCGGCGGTTCGATCCGTATCCATGACATGGATGTACAAAACATGATGTTCAAAACGCTCGGTTTGCAAGAAGAAGACGTCAAGGACCGCTTCGGTTTTTTTGTTGAAGCACTCCGATACGGTACGCCCCCGCATGGAGGCATCGCGCTCGGACTCGACCGGATCGTCATGCTGCTGACACATACCGATAATATCAAGGATGTCATCGCCTTTCCCAAAACCCAAAGTGCGAAGGACATCATGATGGATGCTCCGAGTCGCGTCGACCAGACGCAACTCGATGAACTCAAGATGAAAGTAGGTGATTGATCGTGAAGTCAATCGTATTGGCAGGTGGCTGTTTTTGGGGCGTTGAAGCCTATTTCAAGCAACTGAAAGGCGTGTTGGACACGTCTGTGGGCTACGTTGACGGCAATAAGAGAAATCCTTCATACGAAGAAGTCTGTCAAGGTGTTGCCACGCACGCCGAGGCGTGTCGCGTCACCTATGACGAAACGATGTTGACGCTCGAAGAGATCCTTGACCATTTCTTTCGTATCATCAATCCTTTTACGCCAAACCGACAGGGCCATGATATCGGCTTTCAGTATCGAAGCGGCATCTACTATGAACGAGAAGGCGAAGAGGAGCGGATCTACGATTTCCTCGAAAAGCACTTTAAAAAGGACCTAACGCGTGTTGCAACACGCGTCTTGAAAAACGAGGATTATGATTTGGCCGAGCCGGAGCATCAGAACTATTTAGAGAAAAATCCCAATGGTTATTGTCACGTCAATCTTGGGCTCGCCCGGCGAGAGGAGAAAAAATGATGCGCTTGGATTATTTGTCCTGGGACGCTTACTTCATGGGCGTTGCCAAACTATCGGCCATGCGCAGCAAGGATCCCGCAACACAGGTCGGAGCGTGTATCGTCAATACCGATAAGCGTATCGTCGGTATCGGCTACAATGGACTTCCGATGGGATGTCAGGATGATGTGTTTCCGTGGTCAAACGAAGGTGAAATTGCGGAAACCAAGTATCCTTACGTCGTTCATGCCGAAGCGAACGCGATTCTCAATGCGACGACAAAACTCAAAGATGCGACGATCTATGTCACACTTTTTCCCTGTCATGAATGCGTGAAACTGATCATTCAAAGTGGCATTCGTGAGATTATTTATGAGACGAATAAGGAAACGAAATCGACGGTTCATAAAGCCGCCTTACGCATGCTCGAAGCTGCGGGTGTTTCCTATCGTCAAATTCAGACAGGGAGGTTGACCTATGCGAGCGTTTCTTGAAAAGTATCGTAGGCCATTGATCGTGATCAGTTTTCCCTACGTCTATCTTCTCATGATCCTGATCTTGCCGACTGGATTCGCGGGAACTGCGCCCGGTGGATTGACATCCGTGGGTGAAGCGATTACGATCGATGGATACGAACAGAGCGAAAACATCCATACCGTTTACGTGCTCTCTTATAACCCGCTTACACCGTTTCAGTCGTGGTTGTTGTCCGCCGACGACAAAATGAGCGTTCGACCCATGAATGTCTTTGAAAAGGACCTTTCATGGCGGGAACAG
>CAYUIK010000032.1:0-7115 GCA_964444805.1 uncultured Acholeplasmataceae bacterium
AGCTACCTCTTATTGGTCATATAATGCATTTAGGCTTCCTTGTGAAGTCTTTTACTGTTTATTTTTATTTATCCCTTGACTTTTGATAGTAAGTCTCCTCCGATTGTCAGTATCGCGCTTCCCCACGTAAATCCCCCGCCAAAACCGACCAGAAGGACGCGCTTGATCGTATCCTTCGTCTTCTCCATCAGTTCGAAAAGCACCATGGGAATGCTCGCTGCCGAGGTATTGCCGTACTGTCTAATGTTTTTCATGAACATCTCATCCGGCAAAGCGAGCGATTTGGCCACCGATTCGATGATTCGGATGTTGGCTTGATGCGGGATAATGAGATCGATGTCTTGCAGCGTCAATCCGGCATCTTCCAAGACGCGTATGATCGATTCTTCCATGATATTGACGGCGAATTGATAGACTTTTCGGCCATCCATCCGGATGTTTTTTCGGACAGTGAGACTGTCCTTCGCATCAAAGCG
The DNA here is from genome assembly GCA_964444805.1 of uncultured Acholeplasmataceae bacterium. Taxonomy (GTDB): domain Bacteria; phylum Bacillota_I; class Bacilli_A; order Acholeplasmatales; family Acholeplasmataceae; genus RECG01. Next base: position 477 of record CAYUIK010000032.1, read on the forward strand.
CGCTGCGTTGTAAAAGCTCGCGTTATTCGCCTCATGATTCCCCTGTTCGATGATCACGGCTCCGGCACCGTCGCCAAAAAGAACGCACGTGTTTCGATCCGTCATGTCGGTCATCATCGAAAGCTTTTCGCTCCCGATGATGAGTGCGCGTCTAAATCGGTTGCCGATCAGAAGCGATGCTGCAACTTCAAGGGCGTAGATGAACCCCGTACAGGCGGCGTTGATATCGAAGCTCATGACCTCATGGTCGAGTCCGAGCATTCCTTGTACGACATTCGCCATCGATGGTGTCCTTTGTTCCTGTGAGATCGTCGCGACGATTAAAAGATCGATCGTCCTCCGATCGATTTGATATCTTTCGATCGCATCCTGTGCCGCCCGATAGGCAAGATCTGCGGCCGTTTCATCGGTCGCCCATCTACGCGTCTTGATACCGGTGCGATCGACGATCCAGGCATCCGTCGTATCGACGATCTTTTCTAGATCATGGTTCGTAACGATGCGTTCTGGAACGTACTTGCCCGTAGCAAGCACGTTGATGTCATGCGTCATGTTCTTTTTCTTCATAGTTATGGTATACTCCGATCCGTCTGTATTTGTCGTTGCGTTCCGATAAGAGTTTTTGAGTTGAAAGCGTTTTGAGATGATCCATCTGTTCTCTTAGAACGACACTTAAGTTTTTTATCCCGATCGCACAATCCGTTTCCAGACCCGGTCCCTCTTCGATGATCGCATCGATGAGCCGCATCGACCAAAGATCCTTGGCTGTCAGTTTCATGAGTTTCGCGGCTTCATCGGCCCTCGTGGCGTCCTTGAACACGATCGAGGCGTACCCTTCCGGTGAAACAACGGAATAGATGGCATTTTCAAACATGAGTATGCGATCGGCAACACCGATCGCGAGGGCGCCACCCGAACCGCCTTCACCCAGAATGATCGAAAGAATCGGTACGGCGAGTCCGGACATGAACGAAAGATTATCCGCGATCGCCCGGGCTTGTCCCCGCGCTTCCGCGTCAACCCCGGGATAAGCCCCGGGCGTATCGATAATCGTAATGACGGGGCGTTTGAACTTCTCGGCTTGAGCCATCAGACGCTTCGCTTTCCGATAACCTTCGGGATGTGGCATGCCGAAATGATGCTTGATCTTATCTTCGGTATAAACCCCTTTTTCTTCGGCGATAATCGTGACGGGGATGCGATCAAAATATCCGATCGCCCCGATGATGGCCGGATCATCCGAATGCAGTCTGTCGCCTTTAAGTTCGACGACATCCGTAAAAAGGTGGTCGATCAGAGTCTTCGCAGTAATCCGTTTCGGGTGTCTCGCCCGCTTGACGATATCCCACGCAGTCCGGTTGGTCATCGACTTCCCTCCTCATGGAGCTGTAAAATCCGATGGAGCGTTTTCCGGATCTTTAAACGGTGACAGACGATGTCGACCTGTCCGTTTTCCGCTTGGAACTCCGCCGTCTGAAAGCCTTCCGGCAAGGACTCCTTGATCGTTTGCTTGATGAAGCGGGCGCCAGCGAAACCGATTAAAGAGGACTGCTCGGCGATAATGATATCGCCAAGCGAAGCGAAACTCGCTGCGACTCCGCCCGTGGTCGGATTGGTCAATACGCTTATGTAAAGCAACCCCTTTTCACCATGCTTTCGGATCGCGGCAGCCGTCTTGACCATTTGCATTAAACTAAGAAGTCCTTCCTGCATACGGGCTCCACCCGATGCGGAAAAAATGATTAAAGGCAGTTTCTCGGTCGTGGCGTATTCGATCAGGCGCGTCAGTTTTTCGCCGACTGCACTTCCCATGCTCCCCATCATATAGGCGCTATCCATGATGGCGATCGCGACCTTGATCGAGACGATCTCGGCCGTTCCGGTCAGTACCGCTTCGTTCAAGCCGGAAAGCGTCTTCGCGATCCTTTGTTTTTCTTCATAATCGGGGATACCGAGAGGGTTTTTAGAAACGATGTTTTCGAACATGGCCGCGTAACTTCCCGCATCCACCGTGAGATCAAGCCTTTTTTTAGCGGACATCCGAAAATGATACTCACAATGCGGACAGAGATCGTGATGCGCTCGAACCTGTTTCTCATAGAGGGCCGCACCACAGCGATCGCACTTGATGAAAAGACCGTCCGGTATCACGGAAGGTGATTTTTGGATGCGTCTTTTCCGAATGTTCTGGTGGAACTCATCGAGGCGTTTCTTGCGTTCGCTTAAAAAATCGTTCATGTGTTCGCCTCCTCGAAGAGGGTATGGAATCGCATCAAGAATCCGGTATCGACCGATCCCTTGATATATTCAAGGTCGTGCATGACGAGATAGAGATACTCGATATTGGTTTCGATGCCCTCGATGACGAACTGTTCGAGAGCCGTCCGCATCTTACGGATGGCTCCGATCCGCGTCGGAGCATGAGCGACCAATTTCGCGATGAGCGAATCATAGAAGGGCGACACCTCGAGTGTCGGGTAAATGTGCGTATCGATTCGAATACCCGGACCACCCGGAAAAACGACATTGGAAATGACGCCCGGTGACGGCCGGAACATGTGTTTCGGATCTTCGGCGATAATCCGGCATTCGATCGCGACCCCTTTTTGTTGGATTTCCCTTTGTTTGAAAGAAAGGGGTTGTCCAAGTGCGATCCGGATCTGTTCTTTGACAAGATCGATATTCGTAATCATCTCCGTGACCGGATGCTCGACCTGAATGCGGGCGTTCATCTCGATGAAATAGATGTTTTCCTGTTTGTCAACGAGAAACTCAACGGTCCCTGCTCCTTCATACGCGACAGCCTTCGCCATTTTCAAGGCTGCTTGAAAAAGTTTTCTTCGAACAAGATCGGCCAGTGTTGACGGACTTTCCTCGATCATTTTCTGGTTTCGTCTTTGCACCGAACAGTCACGTTCGAACAGGTGAACGACATTTTTATGTCGATCGGAAAGAACCTGAACTTCGATATGTCGCGGTGATTCGATGAACTTCTCGACATAGAGCGCCCCATCGGAAAAGCCCGCTTTGGCTTCCAAAGACGTTCGTTCAAAGGCTCGTCTAAATGCTTTTTCCGTTGTCGCTACGGTAATGCCTTTCCCCCCGCCGCCCCCGCGAGCTTTGATCATGACGGGATAACCGATTGCTTTTGCGACTAAAAGACCTTCTTCTACATCTTTAACGACGCCATCACTGCCTTGGGAAACGGGAACGTTGTTCGCTTGCGCGATCATACGCGCCTTCGCCTTGTCTCCGACAGCGCGTATCGTTTCCGCCTTGGGACCGATGAACGTCAGCAACGATTCTTCGACCATTTCGGCAAAATCGGCGTTTTCCGCTAAAAACCCGTAACCGGGATGGATCATCGTTGACCCTGTAGCAACCGCAGCACTCAGGATTGCTGCACCATTGAGATAACTGTCCTTTGACGCTTCGCTCCCAATGCAGATCGCTTCATCGGCGAACTTGACGTGCAGCGCGTTTTTATCGGCTGTGGAAAAAACGGCTACCGTCGGTATCCCGAGTTCTTTTGCCGCACGTATGATGCGAATCGCGATCTCTCCTCGGTTGGCGATTAAGATTTTATGTTTCATCACGCATCCTCAAGCGTCATGAGTATTTGGTCAAAGCCGACAGCCTGTCCGTCTTTGACCAATATATCTTTAACAACGCCTTTCTTCGGTGCCGTGATTTCATTCATGATTTTCATCGCTTCGATGATGCAAAGGACATCCCCTTTTTCAACCGCCTCACCGACTGTGGCGAACGGTTTTTTACCCGGAGCATCCGATTGATAGAATGTGCCGACGAGCGGAGCTTTGATCTCGGTTACCTGCTGTGTTTCTTTGGGTTGTGGTTTAACTGGTATTTCATCGTTTTCTTCAATCTTTATATGGTTTGTTTTGTTTTTCGATAGTTTGAGCTTGAAATTGTCCATCTCAAGTTCGAGCGTCATCAATGTCGATGACTCGAAATCTTTGATGAGCGATTGGATATCGGCTATATTCATGCTTTGTTCCTCGCTTTGGTGTTTTGTGAAACGACACGCTGGCTTCGTGTACCATGATGGATCGAATGAATCATGATCCACCTCCTTTTATTTTGATGTTCAAACTGATAATCGAACTCATTTTATCATTTTTCCCGAAATTGTCAATGCTTTTTCCGGAAAGACCATCAACGAAAAAACGACCTCATCGGTCGTTCTCATGCCTTCATGCCTCGTTGATCATTAGGTGTTCTTATGCCTGTAACCTCGCTCGAGACGTCCATGAAGCCATGGTCCTATGAGAGACTTGGGGTAAAGATCAAATCGATTTGCTGTGAGACGCTCCCTTCCAAATAAAGACATCCGTCTCAATCTTTTTTAATCCCGGCGAAAATCATGTTTATTTCGCTCGCCCGCCAAAATAGAAAGCGAACCCAATGACATGGATTCGCCTTCTTTTTGAATCACCGATTTTCACAACACGATCAATGCTTAAACACCCTGTTGCAACATCGCCTGATAGACCTTCATGAACCCGGCAATATTGGCTCCCGTAACGAGATCATCGGGTCGACCCGTATACTCCAATGAAGCCTCATGACAGCGCTTAAAGATCTTTTTCATGATCTTGTGAAGTTTTTGATCGACTTCTTCAAAACTCCAGCACTGAAACATTGCGTTCTGGGCCATTTCCAGTCCGGATACGGCGACGCCGCCCGCGTTCGCCGCTTTACCTGGGCCAAAGAGAACGTTGTGTTTTTTAAGATACCGTATCGCTTCTGTTGTCGTCGGCATGTTCGCGCCTTCAGCAACTAACCAGCACCCATTTTTGACGAGTTCTTTGGCTGAATCGATATAGATCTCGTTCTGCGTCGCACACGGTAGTGCGAGATCACAGGCTACCTTCCAAATATCTTTGGGTTCCGGGCTATAGATCGCATCCTTGTGGTATGTTTGATACTTATCCATGACCGTTGTATGCGTCTGTGAGAGCTTTTTGATCAGTTTGATGTCGATACCCTTTTCGTCATGGATTACGCCGGAGATATCGCTCATCGCGACGACCTTCGCGCCGAGTTCGATCGCTTTTTCAGCGGCCATCGATCCGACCTTTCCGGCGCCACTGATGATTACTCGCTTGTCCTGGAAATCATCATTTTTAAACGCTTGTAACATCTCCTCGACGAAATAGCACAGGCCATATCCGGTTGCTTCAGCCCGACCGAGTGAACCTCCGGATTCGATCCCTTTGGACGTAAACGTGCCACTGAACTCGTTTTCAATCCGCTTATACATGCCGTAGAGATAGCCAACTTCTTTGGCGCCGACACCGATATCCCCGGCCGGAACATCCATTCTCGGTCCAATGTGTCGGTAGAGTTCGAGGATGTAGTTTTGACAAAAGCGCATGATCTCATGATCACTCTTGCCGGCAGGATCGAAGTCGGATCCACCCTTGGCGCCCCCCATAGGGAGACAAGTCAAGGAGTTCTTAAAGACTTGTTCAAAAGCCAAAAACTTCATGATCGACTCATTGACGGAATGGTGAAAACGAATCCCACCCTTATAGGGCCCGATTGCCGAATTAAACTGAACACGAAGCGCTCGATTGATTTGAACTTTACCGGAATCGTCTACCCAAGAAACCCGAAACTTTATAATTCTTTCGGGTTCGATCATGCGTTCAACGATGGCATGCTCTTCGATCCTTGGATCCTTTTCAACGAGGAGGTCAATCGAGGTCAAGACCTCTTCAACCGCCTGAAGAAATTCCGGTTGATCCTGATAACGCTTCGATAAATCCGCATAAACCTGAATCAAATAACTACTTTTTAACAATGTGTGTATCCTCGCTTTCTTATTGTTACGAGTCAAACCTCGTTCGTGCACAAATTAAAACCAACGGTATGATTGACCGCTTTGATCGATTCATTTATTATTTAATGATCGATGATAGTAAACCTTTCTAGAAGATCTCAAGTTGATGATGATCATCGTTTTATAGGCGTCGTATCTCTACACGTATCATTATACAATGAAAGCGCTTTATTTCAACCCCTAATCTGACTTTCTTTGCATCTTTTGATCGATCGCATGTTCACTTCCTGACGCGCCTGTGCAATAAATCCTTTTCTGTTATTCCCATGTCAAAATCGCGAACACGCGAAGCAAGGATTCGTACACGTCTAAAAAAGGTGGCTGTTCCGCATTGGAAACAGCCACCATGTTCAATGATTGGATTCGTGAGCGTATCACACACGACCTCTCTAACACGAGAACATCGCGCATGATCATTACAAAATACCGACAAAGATGTCTCTCGGAAAAAGAGGCGGTCACACGTGTAATCTTTTTTTCATTTCCTTTTTGAGAATCGTCAAAGTCATCATAAGCATCACGGTCTTTCTTGCAAAAAATCAGAAACGCTAGTCGATCATCGATTCAAATCGTCACGCACACCACGAAAAACAAAAATTTTTCTTGATTTCCTCGAGAAAGCCAAGGTCTTATCATTCATATCATGTGTTCTTAACTTACGCTGTTCTTGATCGAGCCACTTAGGACGGTTATTCACTTGTAGCGTGTATCTAAAAACGGCGTAAGAAGAATACGTATCCCGTATTATGGCTTTCGCAGGATGCGGAAACCAT
>CAYUIK010000033.1:0-3461 GCA_964444805.1 uncultured Acholeplasmataceae bacterium
GCATCGAGTAACGCTTGTTCGAATGTGGCGATATTTTGGATGACTTCGGCAATTGCTGGAACGAGCTCGTCGAAGAGGAGTTCGAATTCACCAGGGCCAAACATTTGTCCGACAGCAACGCTCAATGGCGCACGGAGTGCGTTTAGGAAGGCTTCAATCGTTTCCTGATCGGCACCGATTAAGAGGGCGTCATTGTAATTGACAAAGGATAACAACAACTGATAGACATCCGCTGCTGGATCAACCGGTCCTTCTTCAATGAGTTCGATGAGTTGCAGGAAGAATGCGCCTTCGCTTGTCAGGAATTCATCGATGAGTTCGTCACCGATTGTTTCAAAGATTTCCAATCCTGCTTGAATGTTATCCATGTCGGCGATCATCGCTTCGACCAAGGCGACTACCATGTCGTATTGCTCAGGAGGCATTTGCCCTTCGAGCTCGTCAAGCAACATCAGAAGGGCGTCAAAGGCGGTATCCTGAGTGAAGTTGCTGTCCATGAGGGCTTCAATGCTGGCGATTTCCGTCGCGTAAGTCGTCTCGATGTCTTGGACGTAGTGACCGACATAAACCAGGAGTTCGACGACTTTCGCGTAATCGATGACTTCTGGATAGTATTCGTAGGAACCCGTTTCTGGATTGTCGATTTCAAATTCAGGAGTGTAGAGACCATCCGTAATCGCGAGAATATCTTCGACGGTCGTCTGGTCGACGTCTCCGAGAATAGACAGCATGAGATCGAGTGATTCATGGTTGTATTGACCAAGAACGCTCGCTTGTGCGATATATTCCGTCATATCCGTATCGGTGAGCGCTTCACCGAGATAGCCGAACATGGTGTAAAGATGGGCGAAGTCTTCTGCATCGGGAAGTGTTTCCTGAAGAATGAAGACGACTTCGTCTTTGATGATCAGACCTTCTTCGAGTGTCAGGAAACCCTGCTCGAATGCGTTGTCCGCTGTCAAAACGAGAAGTGGTGTGACGCTGTCGTAGACGGAGAGAAGGTAGTCCAATACGCCTTCAAGCGATTCACTGAACATGTCAGGGTCTTCGAGAATCGTAGTTCGGAGTGTTGAGATGAGGTCGAGCTGCATTTCGATCTGTTCGATCTCCTGTTCGGCATATCGAGCTTCTTCGAGTTGATAGAAGAGGTCGAAGAAAGGATCAAGCACGTCGTAACTGTTATCGGCCAATGCCTGCAGGAAGTCCGTATCACCTGCGAGATGAGCATTTACGAGCGTATCATAGTACATGATAAGGTGGTCGGAACCCCATTCCAAATAATAGGGATCATGGCCATCGAAATCATAGAAGATATCGTTCGCCATCGTGCCGACGTTATAAAGCGCCCAAAGGGCATCATGTTCCCAAGAATCGGTGAACATGGAATCATAGAGATCCTGATAGTATACGGGGAGGTGCTGATTGAACGAGTTATAGACCGCCAAGAAATCGGGATCTTCGAAAGCATTCGCGATGATGGCCGTCACATCCATTGAATCGCCGAGTTCGGCAAGCACTTCAGTGAGTTCGGCTTCGCCCATTTCGAGTGCCATCATGAGAAATTCCATCAGCATGTAAACGAGATTTTCCGTCGTGAGGTCAAAGTCTTCGAGTCCGTCCATCTCTTCCATGAGAGCGGTAAGGTTGTCCGTGGCCGCCATCTTTTCAGGCATGCTGTAAAACGCATTGAAAAGACCAATCGCGTTTTCTTCCGTCATCTGCGAGTTCATCGCGGCGGTGACATACGTTTCGACCATGACCGTCATCTGGACGTATTGGTCGTATTCATCTTCGTATTCGAAGTCTTGTTCATCCATGTCGGGGGCATAGAGGGGATTCATCGTCTGCAAGATGGTCGACAGGACGACTTCCTGATCCAAGGATGCTTCGACGACGTGACTTAGAACGACGGAGCCATCCGATGCGCGTTCACCGGATATTGCAGTGACCGCTACGTCATACGTACCAGGAGCTAAAAACAAAGGAGCGAGGTCGAAAGTCGCTTCGGTCGTCTCATAGAGTTCTTCACCGACCGCTACCTGATAACGGGCCGCGCCGGCAACAGCGTTCCAGGATAGGACATTGCCATCGATGCTCAAGCCTGTCGGGGCATCGAGTTCATCGGGTGTGTCCTCTTCAACAACGAAGATCAATACCGCTGATGGTACGGAGACGGAGTCTCCGCTCTTTGACGAAACGGTTACGTTGTATGAGCCAGGAGTTAAATCAAGGGCGTTGAGGTCGAAGGTTGTCGGGGATACATCGTAATCATCCGTTCCGACGACAACGAGGTAACCATCCGCGTCATCAACGGCATTCCAAGTCAAAATACCTTCCGCAATCGACACGTTCGTCGGAGCCTCGAGTTCGAGGTCCACGTCGTCGCAGCTTACAAGCGCGAACGTTGTGACGAGTAGAAGGAGCAAAACGAATAATTTTTTCATAGTACTTTGTCATTCCCTCCTATAAATTTATATCTTCATTATAACCGAAATTAAGGAAAAAGAAACGATATATGCGGTTTGTCTCGTGTAAAAACGGGGTCATTCCTTCAATAAAGATGAAAATTAATCATTTTTAAGGACATCCATCGGACGAGTGCGCCGCGCGATCGAGACGTAGAGCGCATATGTCGGAACGAGGACACAAACGGAAATCAAGATGCCTTTCGTCAATGAATGGGGCGTAACGACAATCGCTTCATACTCATTGAAAACGAGCATAAGGTCCGGCAACCGGATTCCGATCAAATACGCGGACAAGGTTGCTGAAACGATGCTCATGAGTAAGACGATCGCGTGTCCTTTCAACAGGATCAGGGTGAGATCGCGTCTCGACGTACCCAGAACGATGAAACGGGCATGAATCGCTTTCATACGATCGAGCAAGAGCAGGGAATGGACGATGATCGCCAGGACGAAGCAGGCGATCATCATGATCAGGACGAGCATGATGTATTCGAGTGTTCGCGTCATCTCCGTCAACTTGGCCGAAACGACGTCACGGTAGTCGATGACGTATATGAGGTTCTTGCTGTAGAGATCGATGATGGTGTCTCGGGCTTCCGGGGTCGCATTGACGAAGATCGCGTTGTCGTGAACTTCCGCGTAGGCACCGAACAGGTGGATGTTCGTAAAAGCGAGGTTGCCGATTTCCTTATCGAAGAATCCGACGATTAGAAAGTGTTCATCGTCGAACTCGGGAGTGAGTTCGAGGGTAACGACGTCACCCGTGGAAAGACCGTTCAGTTGTCGGAATCGCTCGGGAAGAACGATGGAAAGTTCTTCGTTATCCTGGAGTCTTTCCCGGATTTCCGAGGAAATGTCGAAGGTGAAGTAGTCGTCGATCCGGTTCGGTTCGATCGAGACGAGCATGCTGAGACTTTCATCGAGATCTTGGAAAGCGACATCATGGTAAAGACCGACCGAATGGACCTGTTTTACACCATCGATCGCACGAAT
>CAYUIK010000034.1:0-2983 GCA_964444805.1 uncultured Acholeplasmataceae bacterium
TCGATATCGACGGAGTCTATATCGATGATCGGTATGTTCTTCAAGCGGATGTGGAGCGCCTCTCCTATGGGGATCGCGCCATTCGAACGAAAAACACAAGAGAAACCAAGAAAAGAAATCTCTTCAAGTCGCGTGCATTGAATAGCCTTATGTCAACGAAAAAAATCAAATTGGGCCGAACAGACACGAGCGAGGTGCCGTACGGACTGTATTACATGTCTTGCAACCTCGATCACGTCATCCACAATGAGCGCAATCTGGCGCGTGAACTGAAGAGACAGAAAGCAACCGAGTTTGCGGATGCATATTATGAAAAAGAGAATCTGTTCTTTGATTTTTTGAATCGGAACGACATCTTGAAAGCAACCCTTTACTCGGAAAGCTGGTCTTATCTTGAAAAGGAATTCAACTCGTTAAGCAGGTGTTCGAATTTGGCGCTTTATCTTAATCGATTTGTTGCGGAAGACACTCCTGAATGACGGATAGTCAACAATTCGACATCACTTGATTGAACTGGTTTGACCCAGCATCTCAGAAACTCCATATTAAAAAAGCAATCTTTAAATCGAATCAAAATGCAACGATTGGATATTCAATCGTTGCATTTTGAAACGTTAAGGGGTATAATCGTTTCAGAGGTGATCAACATGACTTACCAGGAATCTTCAATCGTGGAGTTAAAAGAAACGTATTCCAAATCGATCTGCAAGACCGTTTCGGCATATGCGAATAGCGAAGGGGGAACGATCTATATCGGTATCGATGACAGCGGAAAGGTTGTCGGTATTGATGATCTCCAGAGCATGCGAGCCAAAATCGAGAACGTCATCAATGACTCGGTTACCCCAAGACCTACGTATCGTTTCAACGTTTTAAAGGATTCCGGCAAGAACATTTTGGAGATCGTCGTATCCAAAGGAGACGTCGGACCCTATTACTATAACCATCGCGCCTACATCCGATCCGATACCTCTTCAATCCCTTTGGATGGAGAAAACCTCACAAGGTTGATTCTAAAAAGCAAGAACCTGACATTCGACCAGATGAGAGCCGATCATCAGACATTCGAATTCGACGTTCTGAAACAAAGACTCGATCACGTATTGAACATTAAAAATGCGAGTCAAGAAGTTTTGATAACGCTCGGTCTATATCAAAACAAGATTTACAACAATGCCGCCGCATTGTTGGCCGATCACGGAAACATTACGTCGTCATGCGTCGACCTGGTGAAATACCATCTCGATATGAACGCCTTCATCGAGAGACATCGCATGACCAACGAATCCATTCTGCAGTATTTCGATGGTGCCTTTGATTTTTTCAACAAGCACTACGCACCCTATCAGGTTATCGAAGGATCCCGTCGCGTGACGAAGGAACGCGTTCCCAAAGAGGCGTTTCGCGAAGCCCTCGCGAACGCCATCATCCATCGTGATTATCTCATTAAAGGTTGTGTAGGGATCGCCATGTTCGACAATCGGATTGAAATACGCTCACCTGGCGGCTTACCGGAAGGCATCGACTATGACTTGTACCTAAAAGGGGCGACGTCGATCCCAAGAAACCCCATCATTTCAAACGTGTTTTTCAGACTGGGTCTGATCGAATCGTTCGGTACCGGTGTAAGACGAATCATCGACGCTTATCGGAAAAATGATTCCCATCCATCGTTTGCCGTTCGAACGAAACAGATCACAGTGATCTTACCGGTATTGGACTATGATTACACCAGATCAAATAAGACCGACGCCATCATCTCCTACCTCGAAGCATATCCGGACGCACCAAGGGAAAGAATCGAGAAGGCGATTGACGCGGATAAGAGTCTGGTTATCCGAAGACTCAACGAACTCTCGGAAAAAGGGTTGATCGAGATCGTCGGCAGAGGCCCGAAGACGACTTATCGTATCGCCTCTTCCTAACGAGCGACAACCCCATCGATACCGATCCGATGACAAAACGTTCGTCATGATATTAAAAAGTGGGTTCGAGCAGTGCAGAACTCCATATGTTCAATCTTTGCACATTTCCATGACCAATCGAATTGAAGAATCAGGATTGCTCACATGATATAAATGTCGAATCAAAACGATTCGACAAAAACGAAAAGCACAAAGAGAAATGGATCATGAAGTCGAATTTCGTCGTCCCGACCGGAACCATACTGAAAAAGAATACATGGATGCCCTAGACATCAACCAAAAAGAAATCGCACGATTGACGGAAAGCAGCGAATCCTAGATTTCCGATTTGATCAAGAACAAGGTTACATTGACACAGGCATTCGCAAAAAAACTCGAACTCGTGTTCGAGGATGTAAAAGCCGATTTCTGGATGGATCTGGAAAAATACCATCAATCCCATCAAGAATGACCGGTCAGTGACCGTGTCATTCATGAATCATGACTCCGGCCGTATCCGTATCAATGTCAAGCCAAACGCGAACAAGAACACGACCAAAGCTGAGATGAGAGTACTCATCGATGATGATCTGACAAACTATTATGTGAATCGCAGAATTCACACGAAGTTTTTCGAAACGTTGAAGCAACATAAGGAAGAAATCAGGGCGTCACTTAACTTTGTGTAAATGAGAGTATTTCTGTTCCCTAATCATAGATATGTTCTACTGTTTTCAATCGCTGTATATTGAAATAACAATTTTAATTTGTGATTGCCTCTAAAAAATGTAGTATAAATCAAACTGTTCGGTCAAAAAATGTTATTTTTATGGTTTTATTCGGTCGAAAAAGTGTATCATATCCTTATCGTTTGTTCAGGGTCAAGACTCAAATCAACAATGCAAACACTTCGGGAATTGACAATCGGATATGCAACGACCCGTCTATGAATCGTTTCAATTTGCAACGATAGGAGGTCGTATCGTTGCAATACCCATAACCTCGCTCAAGAGACTCAAGCACATCCGGCATGGATAGCGTTCCATTCGCCCGGCATATATGAAACGAAACCACCGGAT
>CAYUIK010000035.1:0-52310 GCA_964444805.1 uncultured Acholeplasmataceae bacterium
AAAAGTCAAGATAAAAAACACGAGCAATTTCTCGTGTTTTTATCGTTTCGAATGAATCGTGTGTTATGTACTGATCACGTTTTTTACGTGTCTCGTATACTCATCTCGATACGTATTCGCTCTTTCGGTCATTTTTTCCGCTTCTTGTCTGTACGTCTGCTTGAGTGCTTCATCGCTCAAGCCCGGCAGATTGATCAAGACGTTCAAACACGCGCCTTCAACACCACTCGCGATCATCAAAGCTGCGACACCGAGATCGGAGATGGCTTGTTTGTTTCCATAGCGCATAACGCGTTCGATCGACTGAAGTGCACGGATCGAAACCTGCGCGACTTCCAGCGGCACGTTGATCGCTTCGAGGGTCGCTTCTTCGAGTTCAGCTTTTCGAACGCGCTTCTCCTCTTCGGTTTCCTTCGGTAATTTGAATGCCGCCATAATCCGATCGAAAGCCTTCGTATCGAGATCGATGAGTTCCTCTAGACGCTTTTTTTTGTTTTCAAGCTCGAATATCGTTCGCTTGAACTCGTCTTGAATCGACTGATCGAGTTTCATAAACCGTTTCTTGGACACTGACAAATGTCCGACCATGCGAACTAAAGCGACTCCGAGTGCACTCGACAGCGCGGATACGGATCCGCCACCTGGTGCGGGTGAACTCGAATCGAGTTCATCGATGAATTCAATGATGGATCGTTCAATGAGTTTATTCATGTTTTCGCCTCCTTGTAATATGTTGATCGATGACCGTCGGTATGCCATCGATAAAGACGTCCTTCGTGTGATTGATTCCGAAGTGATAGAACACATAACTCAGATTGGGAGCACGCATGAGCACGACATTTCCCCGTTTGCCGATTTCAAGCGACCCGATTTTGTCGAATACGTTTAAGTGATAGGCAGCATTCGCAGTCACCGCGTTTAGCACTTCTGTCGGCGTCATCTTCAATTTGTTCGAAGCGAGCTGCATGATCAATTGAAAGTTTTCCGTGGGACAGCTGCCGGGGTTGTAGTCACCGGAGATCGAAACGGCGACGCCTTGATCGATCATCCTGCGGGCGGGCGCGTAACCCTTATTGAGAAAGAAAGACGTGCCTGGAAGAAGGTTCGCGATGGTATCGCTTTTGCTCATGGCCTTTATGTCCTGATCGGAAATCGCCATGAGATGATCGGCACTTGAGCAATTGAGCTCGACGGCGAGCCCCGCTCCGCCAAGCGGATCGATCTCATCGGCATGCAATTTGATTTGAAAGCCAAGTTTTTTCGCTGCGACAAGAATACGTTTCGTTTCGGCGATCGAGTAGACACCGGTTTCACAAAAAACATCGACAGCGGTAGCCAGATTTTCTCGCTTGATTATGGAAAGGTCGGCGATGACCGATTCGATGTATGTTTCCCGGTCAATGTCCTTGGGTATGGCGTGGGCTCCCATCGCCGTAACGATGATCTTGACCGGGTGAACGTCATTCAGACGTTTCATGACGTGGAGCTGTTTGAATTCGGTCTTCGCTTCGAGTCCGTAACCACTCTTCCCTTCAATCGTCGTGACACCATAGAGCATCATGTGATCGAGCGAGCGAACGGCTTTTTGATAGAGTTCTTCAATGGACGCCTTACGCGTTTTTTCGACGGTTCCATGAATTCCACCGCCTTCAGCAAGTATATCGAGATAAGGCGTGCCCTCGAGCAATCGTTCGTATTCGTCTTCGCGTGTGCCCCCATGAACGAGATGGGTGTGGGAATCGATCAAACCCGGTAAGGCAATCGTATGACGTCCATCATGAAGAACCGTATGCTCACCGATCAGGTGATCGTGATTTCCTGTACCGATTGCTAGAATTAAACCGTCTTTAAAAGCGATATAGGCGTCGTCATAGACACGTAGACGATTGAGTGCTTCCTTTCGCAAAGGTGGTTTTTCTTCTGTCGTATAAAGGTGATCGATATGCGTAATGATACGATCTGCGTCCATCGTCATCCTCCTAAAGATTCGCTTCAATGATCTTCGAATGCGAGAAATCGCGGATCAGTAGATACTTGCGGGCGGCAAGCACGACGTCATCGATGGACATCGCATCAGGCACGTCCTTTTTCTCGGTGGACAAGTAATAGGCGATCGATCGTTTGAGCGTATCAAGCGGAATGAGTCCGACAACTTCCGAACTCATGATCTCAACCTGATAACGTTTCGCTTCCATTCGAACCGTTTCATAGATGCGATAGATCGGGTTTTTCTTGTAATCGAGAATATTCATCGTCACTTGCACGTGCCCGCGCTCTTCGAGATAAGCCGGGCCGGCCTGAATGTATTGAAACCCACCACTCGACTTGCGAATCGCCCGGGCGATCGCGCCGGCGATTTTTTCATCATCGGTGTTGAGGTCGATGTTGTAGGCGATTAAAGGAATCCGTGCCCCGATCGCGGTCGTCCCGAACGTTTCGTGGCACGCCCACGGTCCGAAGTCGGGTTTCCATAATTCGCTTGTGATTTTTTCCTTCATACCTTCAAACTCACCCTTGCGAATCTTAGGAAGAGATACGCGGTTTTTCGCCTGCGCCGCTTCGGCATAAAGAAAAACAGGGATATCTAAGTTCATACCAACCCGTTCGGCTAAACGCGTGGCGAAACCCACGCAATCAGCGATCTTCAGACCGGAAATCGGAATAAACGGGACGACATCGATCGCGCCCATTCGGGGGTGTTCGCCCTGATGTTCGTTCATGTCGATTTCGTCTTTGGCTCGAGCGAAAAACGCCTCAAGCGGTTCGATCATGCTTTCCGGATCCCCGAGAAGGGTAATGACCGTCCGATTATAATCCTGGTCGGGTTCGACGCTAATCACTTTGAATCCGTCGTTGTCCTTTAAGGGTGCGACGATCCGTTCGATCTTTTCTCGGTCGCGTCCTTCCGACAGATTTGGAACGCATTGTACGATTTTTTTCATATTTTTACGCATCTCCTTTGAACGTGTCTTTAATCGTTTCGTGGACGAGATCGTCATCCGAAGCGTTCGGCATCGTCACGAGCGATCCATCATCCATCTGATTGAATGCCGTGCACGTCTCGATCGCGTGTTCATTCTGAGCCCAGGAACGCCTGGATACACCAGCCATCACGTCAAAGATCATCGCCTTTTTCAGGATGTCGTCGACGCGCTCGGATCCATCCAGCACCATTCCATAACCGCCGTTGATCGCCTTCCCGATGCCGACGCCACCGCCATTATGCAGCGATACGAGACTCATGCCTCGCGCGGCGTTTCCGAGAGCGACGTGGGTTGCCATATCGGCCATGATGGCGGATCCGTCTTTAATGTTCGCGGTTTCCCGAAACGGACTATCCGTCCCGCCCGTATCGTGATGGTCGCGTCCGAGCATGATCGGCTCGACGATTCGGTTTCGAACCATGTCATTGAACTTAAGGGCGATCTTGAGTCTGCCGTAGGCATCCTGATAGAGAATTCGCGCTTTCGTTCCGACGACAAGGGCGTTTTTCTTCGCGTCACGAATCCAGTTGTAGTTGTCCAAATCCTGAAAACGACGCCCTTTGTCGATCGCTTCCATCGCGGCACGATCGGTTTTTTCAAGGTCTTCTTCTTTGCCGGAAAGGCATACCCAACGAAAAGGTCCATAGCCGTAATCGAAGAGAACAGGACCCATGATATCCTCGACATAGGACGGGTAAATGAATCCGTCTAAATCATTTTTACCGTTACGACATATGTTTTTAAGACCGGAATCATAGACAGCTTTAAGAAAACTGTTCCCGTAATCGAAAAAATACGTTCCTTGACTAACGAGTGTCTCGATCGCTTGGCTATGACGCTTCAACGTCGAATCGACGAGCTTACGAAAGGACTCTTGGTTTTCCTGAAGAAGTTTCGTACGCTCTTCAAACGGAATACCGACCGGACAGTAACCGCCCTCATAGACAGCATGACAACTCGTCTGGTCGCTCAAGAGGTCGATCTTAATGTGATGATCGACGGCATATTCGAGAAGGTTCACAATGTTTCCATGATAGGCGATCGAAAGGGCTTCACCGCTTTTTTGGGCAATTCGGGCGCGTTCAAAAGCCTCGTTGGCCTTGTCCGTGACATGGGACACCCATCCCTGCTCGTATCGTGTTTCAATGCGGGATCGATCGACCTCGGCGATGATCCCGACACCACCGGCGATCTCGATCGCCTTGCCCTGAGCACCACTCATCCCACCGAGACCGGATGAAACGAAAAGAATGCCTTTCAGGTTCTCATCGTCCTTGACACCGAGTTTGAGACGACCGGCATTGAGCAACGTCGAATACGTTCCGTGAACGATGCCTTGCGGGCCGATATACATCCATCCGCCCGCCGTCATCTGTCCGTAATTCGCGACACCGAGAGCAGCGGCCCGATTAAACCCCTCTAAGTCGTCATAAAGACCGACCATGAGACCGTTGGTAAGCATGACGCGTGGTGAATTACGGTGCGAGGCGTAGAGTCCGAGTGGGTGACCCGAGAGTACGACGAGCGTCTGCTCGTCGGTCATGATCTCGAGATATCTTTTGATCAGGTGGTATTGCATCCAGTTGGATACGACTTGTCCGGTTTCCCCATAGGTCACGAGCTCGTAGGGATAGAGTGCGACATCGAAATCCAGATTGTTATCGATCATCACCTGAAAAGCCTTACCTTCGACGGTTCGTCCAGCATAGGCGTCGAGTGGTTTTCCGTAAATGCGTCCTTGGGGCCTGAAACGATACCCATAGATTCGTCCCCGTTCTTTGAGCTCTCGTGCAAACTCGGGTGCGAGCACGCCATGCCATGCCGTTGGAACGTAGCGAAGCGCGTTTTTTAAGGCGAGTTTTCGTTCTTCGAATGATAGATTCAGCTCGCGCCGCGGTGCTCTTCGAATCTTCGGTTCAAAACCGGGGTGTTCGGGTAAATGTTCGAACAGATCCTTCAATCCGATGGATTTCACGTGATTCACTTTTCATCCTCTCCTTTGAAAATGGTGTTATAGAACGCATCGTCGTCAAGTAGCGATTCGATTGTTTGAATATGCGGATACATGATTTCGTCAAGCGTGATCATCGGGATATGCCTGCGTATCAAGTCATAGGCGATTTTCGTGCGTTGTCCCATCTTCTTCTTTTCACGGAAATCGATCGCCTGAGTCGCTGACATCAATTCCAGGGCAAGGATGCGCTTGACGTTTTTTAAAATCTTTTCAAGTTTGGTCGCTGCTCCGAAACCCATTGAAACGTGGTCTTCCTGATTCGCCGAAGACGGAATCGAATCCACCGATGCCGGATGGGCGAAGACTTTGTTTTCACTGACGAGCGATGCAGCAACATACTGGATGATCATGAATCCAGAATTAAGGCCGGACTGTCTCGTCAAAAAGGCCGGAAGTCCACCGGAAAGTTGTGGGTTGACGAGCCTTTCGATTCGTCTTTCACTGATGTTCCCGAGCTCCGATAAAGCAATGGCTGCATAGTCAAAAACGAGCGCGAGCGGTTGACCGTGGAAATTTCCCGCACTGAGCACTTCCGCATCCGAGAAAATGATCGGATTGTCCGTAACGGCATTCATTTCGATTTCGACGACATCACGAGCGTGCCGAAGGGCATCGAGCGAAGCACCGTGAACGGCGGGTGCGCACCTCAGACTGTAGGCATCTTGGACGCGTTTTTCCGCCTGTCTGGTCGTATACGCGCTTTGCCCGAGATTAGAAAGAACTTCTCGTGCGACATCGATCTGACCTTTGTGTCCGCGAATGACGTGTATCCGCGGATCGAAGGCACACGTAACGCCTTCCAACGCTTCGATCGTCAGGGAAAGCGCAAGGTTCGCGTATTTCAGCAAACGAAACGCATCATAGAGGATCAGTCCGCCGATGGCATTCATCGCCTGTGTACCATTAATCAGGGAAAGGCCTTCCTTGGCGAACAACCGGTCAATGGGTTTGACTTTCGCTTGCACCAGAGCCTCTTTGCTATCCATGCGCACGCCCTTGTAAAAGACCTCTCCTAGACCGATAAGCGGTAGTGACATGTGCGCCATCGGCACGAGGTCACCGCTCGCCCCCAGGCTTCCATGGTCAAAGACGACAGGCGTGATGCCTTCGTTTAGAAAGCGAACGAGCGTCTGCAAAACATCGATTCGAATACCACTGTAGCCCTTGATCAAGGCATTGATGCGCAGCGCCATCATCGCACGAACGATATCTTCCGAGAGCGGTTCACCGACACCACAGGCGTGACTCATCAAGAGATTGACTTGCAGTTGATCGAGCTTGTCGGAATCGATCCTCACGTCTGACAAGTGCCCGAAACCAGTATTGATTCCGTAAACCGGTCGATCGGATCGGCGAATCTTTTCAACCGCTTGACTCGCTTTTTCTACGGCTCTTTTGTTATGTTCATGGATGCTCACGTCTTCCCGATCGCGGGCGATCCGTTTCAGTCGACCTAGATCGAGTGTCTTTCCATCGAGTATGATCATGCTTGTGCTCCTTTAAAATGCGTATTTTTTATCCTTGCATATGAAAACGAAGGGCCAATCGTAAGCCCTTCGGCTCCATGTTTTTCAAGCGATTGGTAATCGTTTTTTAAGACAGTTCCGATACGAGCGCACCGAGTGCGATCGAATAGAACTTCGTTTCTTTCGTATCCGCCCGACTCGTCAAAACGATCGGTTTCGTCGCACCGGCGATCACGCTCGCACTTTTCGCGTTCGCCAAGAACATCATCGACTTGTAGAAGACGTTTCCCGCTTCGATTCGCGGCATGAGGAGAAAGTCGACATCACCGGCGATCGGATCCGTGATGTTCTTGTGTTCTGCCGCCTTTTTATCGATCGCGTTATCGAGCGCAAACGGACCACCGATGACGCAATCCTTGATGCGTCCATTCTGATAGCGTTCGACGAGAATCTCAGCATCGAGCGTCGCTTGCATTTTGGGGTTGACCTTTTCCACGGCGGCGATACAACCGATCGCCGGATTGCGTATCCCGATCGCTTGGGCGATATGCACGCCGTTTTCAATGATTTCCTGTTTGATGTCAACATCCGGATCGATATTCATCGCTCCGTCACTCATCAATAACAACTTATGATAGGTTGGAATCTCGAGCACGCTGACATGCGAGAGTCTGTTCGGCGTTCTCAACCCGTAATCCTTGTTGAGGACCGCACCGAGAATGACCGACGTATCGACGAACCCCTTCATCAAAAAATAGTTCTTGTTTTCCCTGACCAGCTTGACGGCTTCCCGGCAGGCCTCTTCGTGATCGGCGAAATCGAGATAGGCATAGTCACCTACCTTGTACTTGAGATCGGCGAGCATCCGTTTGATCTCGGTAGCATTACCGACGAGAACCCCTTCGATAATCCCGGCATTTCGTGCCATCTCAACGGCTTCAAGGACATGATAATCGTTCGCCACCGCGACAACGAGTTTCTTTGTTTCGAGTGCTTGGGCGCGTTTGACGAGGTCATACATCGTTTGCAGCATAACATATCACCTACTTATATTCTTTTGCCTGCTCTTCGCCCTTCAATACGCGCAAGGCTCCGAGGGCAAGTGCCTCCATTTCGTTTTCACCGGGGTAGACCATGACCGGAGCGATGAACCGAACACGTTCCTCGATTTCACGGACAGCAAGATCGTCGTATGCGAGTCCACCGGTCAAAATGATCGCGTCCACGCGACCTTTCAAAACGGTACTTCCGCTACCGATTTCTTTGGCGATCTGATAGCACATGACCTGGTACATGAACCGTGCGTGCTCATCGCCGTGATCGATCATCGCACGAATCTTTTGGCCGTCGTTGGTCTTGAGATAGGCGACAAGCCCCCCTTGACCGTAGTTTTTCCGTTTCATTTCTGCAAGCGTGTATTTGCCCGAAAAAACCATTTTGTAAAGCGGTCCGATCGGAACCGATCCGCTCCGCTCCGGTGACATCGGACCATCCCCATCAAGCGCGTTGTTGACATCGATGACGCGTCCATTTTTATGAATCCCGACGCTAATCCCGCCCCCGAGGTGCGCAATGATCAGATTGAGTTCATGATAGGACTTCTTGAGCTGTCGGGCCGCCTTAAGCGCTACTGCTTTTTGATTCAAGGCGTGAAACAGACTGTCACGTCTAATTTCGGGCATCCCCGTAAATCGAGCGATATCCTCCATTTCATCAACGGCCACGGGGTCGACGATGAAACTCGGTATACCATAACGATCAGCAATCGTTTTGGCGAGTACGCAGCCCAAATTCGATGCATGTTCGCCTCGCGGTGCTCGTCGCATGTAGTCAACCATTTCATCGTTGACGGCATACGTACCACCTTCGATCGGTTTGAGCATGCCGCCACGACCGACAACGGCATCGAGACGCTCGAGTTTGAAACCTTTTTCCGCCAAAGCGGTCAAAACCGCTTGGCGGCGGAAATCGTATTGATCGATGATATGTTCGAACGCATCGATTTCCTTGACATCGTGTTTGACGTTCCCATCAAAAACACATCGTTCGTTCTCGTAAACGGCGAGCTTCGTGCTCGTTGATCCAGGATTAATCGTGAGTATCGTGTAAATCATAGTGCCTCCTTGTTATGCATTCTTGAGCACACGCCCATTATATCATGTTAGCGTTTTCACGACAACCAGAAGTTGTCTTTCCGTTGATCTCAACATCACGAAGCAAGCGGACAAACAACGTCAGACCGTACGTCTTGGCGTAATCGAGTGCCGTTTTCATCCAGGTGTCCCGACGCATCGGTATGCCTTTGGCGATGCGTTCCCGCAAAGCTTGGTGATCACGATTGAGTACGGCGAGCGTCAGCGCCTGTGCCGCTACGAGACGCACATACTCTGGCTTTGTGGCATATTCGATTAAAAAGGACTCGAGTTCTTTTTTGTCATGGATACGCGCCGTGTCCTGTGGTGTCTCAAAGCGCCTGTTGGAAATATCGATATAGGCACCTCGCTCGAGTAGACATTGGACCGTTTCTTTCGTACCGAAGCGTATGGCATTGAACAGAGGCGTTTCGTACTGATCGTTTAGATCGTTGGGATTGAGATCCTGTGCCAGAAAACGTTCGATCATGTTTCTACTCTGTGTTCTTGCGGCATAATGCAAAAGCGTATTGCCTCTTATGTCCTTTTGGAACCAGGATTGCTCACCGACTTTAAGCACATAGTCGATCACGTCTTCTTTTCCCGCCAAGATCGCATAGTGGACAGGAAGGTGGTCGTCCTTCGTCTTTTTATTCGTATAGCTTCCCGCTTCAACCAGTAATTTCAGCACGTTCAAATTACCCTTGCGGGCGGCGAAATGAAAGGCCGTCTCACCCCGTCGATTGATCATGTTGACCTTGGCGAACTTGCTGATCAGAAGCTTGGCGATTTCCAGCTTGCCCTTGCGAGCGCAATCAAAGAGCGCTGTCTCGCCATGGATGTCGACAAGGTTGACGTCGATATCCTGGTCGAGTAGAAAAAGGATGACATCCATGGCACTCCCATGAACGGCATGATGCAAAAGACTTTTATAGGTTTCATCGACCATTTCCAAGTGCGTCAGATGTGCCTCGAGATAAGAAAGATCATTGTTGGCAGCACGCCTAAACATATCCATCGTATCACCACCTCTACACTCATTTTACCGTATTTTTCTCTGATTAATCAGAAAAAAAACACGCGTACGACGACGCGTGTTCTAAGACATACTATTTAACCGCTTCCTTAAGAAGTTTGCCGGCTCTAAAAGCAGGCGATTTTTGCTCGGGTACCGTGATTCGTTCACCGGTACGTGGGTTTTTACCCGTTCTTTGAACACGAGTTCTAACCTCAAACGTACCAAAGCCGGTAACGACGACTTTCTCTTCGCGTTTACCGAGTGTTTCTGATACAGTATCCGTAAAAGCTTTCAATACGTCTTCTGCCACGCGCTGCGTTACATCAGCACGATTCGCGATGATCGCGATCAACTCCGTTTTATTCATTTAGTATCCTCCTTAATTAGATAAGTCGATTATAACAAATTTACGTTGCATTTGCAATCGATATTTCAGAAATCATGCGATTTGACGGCTTAATAGAGCACTTTTTCTCAAAAGTCTTCCGATTTCAAATCGCGCGAAAGCAATTTCTTCAAAGCATCCTCGACACCTATGGTGTTCGTAATGATCTCGTAAGCTGCTTCAATCATCGGTAAATCAAGTCCGTGTTCTCTAGCCATGTAGTGCATCGCTTCGATCGTACGGATGCCTTCGATCGTCTGTTTTTCCTCGGAATAGATGCGTTCAAGCGGAACACCAAGACCGATCCGTTTGCCGGCACGAAAGTTTCTCGAGTGTTCGGATGATGCCGTGACGATCAAATCACCGATTCCAGTCAAACCGAAGGCGGTTTCCTTACGTCCCCCCATCGCTTCGACGACACGGACGATTTCGACAATGCCGCGCGTGATGACGGCGGCTCGGGCATTTTCACCGAGTCCCAGACCCGTGCAGGCACCACTGATCACAGCGATCGCGTTTTTCACTGCGCCTCCGACCTCGCAACCGATGAGATCGGGAGATGTATAGACGCGCAAATAGGTTTCATTGGAAAACAGTCGCTGAACAAAGAGCGCCTGATTTTCATCGTCACTCGAACTGACGAGCAACGTCAGTTTTCGTTCGATGACCTCCTCGGCATGTGACGGACCGGTCAATACGACGAACCCGTCCAAACGCTCGCAATCGATCTCTTCCGCAGCGATTTCACTGACGCGTTTCGATGTCATGGGTTCGATACCTTTCGCGACATTGATCAATACGATCTTATGATCGAGTATGCGGTTGATGTCTTTCAATAATGAACGGACCGCCTTCGTCGGTACGCTGAGGAGTACATAATCGGAAAAAGCGATCGCTTCTTCAAGCGAACCGGTTACCCGGATCTTCAAATCGAGCGGATTACCAAAAAAGGGGTGCTGGTGTTTAGCGATCGACCGGATGACGCTTTCACTTTGATCATGGATCAGCACGGCATGTCCGTTGTCGATTAGCACTTGTGCGAGCGTCGTTCCCCACGCTCCACCACCGATGATGGTTACTTTCATGTCAATCCTTCTTTCTTAAAATGATTTTTAGGGGTGTCCCGGTGAAATCGATGGCCTTGCGGAGCTGATTGGCTAAATACCTTTGATAAGAGAAGTGCACGAAATCGGGATTGTTGACGAAAAACACGAACGTAGGCGGCTTGGAAGAAACCTGTGTCACGTAGTTGAATTGTGCTTTCCCGTGATTGTGAATCGGTGTCGGATTCATTTGTAGCGCATCCTGAAGAATATCGTTTAGGACGCTCGTCTTGACCCGCTTGTGATAGTTTGCATAGGCAAGATTCAAAGCCGGAAAAAGCGTTTGGATCCGTTCACCGTATTTAGCGGAGACGAATACGACGGGCGCATAAGGCAAGAACTGGAATTCATGCCTGACCTTGTCCTCCATCTTTTTCATCGTCCGTTCATCCTTCGTCACTGCGTCCCACTTGTTGACGACGATGACGACGGCCTTGTAGGCATCCGCGATGAAACCGGCGACGTGCTTGTCCTGTTCGATGATTCCTTCTTCTCCATCGATGACGAGTAAGGCAACTTCACTGCGTTCGATCGCGCTGAGCGCCCGAAGAACGCTATATTTGTCGGCGTTTTCATAGATCTTACCGCGCTTTTTTATCCCGGCTGTATCAATAACGACATAGTGGTTGCGGTCTTTTTTGAATTCCGTATCGATCGCGTCTCGGGTTGTTCCAGATATTTCGCTTACGATCGTTCGTTCTTGCCCGAGAATCGCATTGGCAAGGGAAGACTTCCCGACATTCGGTCTTCCGACGATCGAAAAGGCGATGGCATCCTCGTACTGGGGCTTGGTTTCATCGGACATGAAAGAGATGATCTTGTCCAAGAGATCGCCAATCCCGATGCCGTGATGGCTACTGACGGCAATCGGATCCCCGAGTCCAAGCGCATAGAACTCATAGGCGTTCGCCATCTGTGCGACGTCATCGATCTTGTTGACGACGAGCAAAACGGGTTTTTCGCTCTTGTAGAGCATCTTTGCAATGTAGTGGTCGCTCGTGGAAACCCCCATCTTTCCGTCTACGACAAAAAGCGTCACATCCGCTTCATCCATGGCAACTTGAGCCTGAGCCTTGATGTGGCTTAAAAAAGGGGCATCACCAAGATCGATGCCCCCTGTGTCAATTACTCTAAAGTTCTTGGTCAACCACTCGGCTCGCGCATAGATGCGATCTCGAGTGATGCCAGCGGCGTCATCCGTAATTGCGAGTCGCGATCCAACGATGCGGTTGAATAGACTCGACTTACCGACATTCGGACGACCCACAATCGCTACTTTGAACGGCATAGATCAACCTACTCGCTATTATTTCTTAAGGTCATCCTTGAAGAGGTCACCGATCGTGATCTTGTCTTCCGCTTCTTCGTCTTCGAGATATTGTTCGAAGGATGAGCGTTCCTGTTTTTCCTGAACACGACGGATCGAAAGTTTCATGGTCCAGTGTTCGCGATTCGCTTCGATGACGAGCGCTTCGACTTCGTCACCGGCGGCAAAATAGTCTTCGGGGCGACCGATTTTTTCCATTGAAAGTTCACTGCTCGGAATGGTTCCTTCCACGCCTTGGACCTCAACGATCAAGCCATCTTTCGTCACTTCCTTGACGGTTGCCTTGGTGACATCGCCTCGACGAACGGTAACGTTTTTCCATGGGTTGTCCTCGATCGCTTTCTTGCTTAAGGAAATCTTCTGTTTCTTGAGATCGAGTTGAATGATCTTAAGTTCTAGCGTATCACCGATCTTGACGTAACTATCGAAGTTGTCATTCGGATTCCAGGAATATTCGTTCTTGTGCAACAAGCCGCGGACATCGCGGGCGACTTCGACGATGATACCGAACGGAAGTTTTTGGAAAACCGTACCTTCCACGGTATCACCCACACTGTGGGTATCATAGAATTCGCGATACGGCGTCTTTTGAAGTGCCTTCATCGAAAGATCGAGACGATTGCCTTCCTTTTTAATGACTTTTACTTCGATTTCTTGACCGAGGTCGAGGACATCTTCGATCTTGTCGATTCGATAGTGACTGACTTGGGAGATGCGTAAAAGACCAACGACATGGTCGAAACGAATCGTCGCCGCATGGGCCTCGAGTTTATCGACTTTACCTTTTAGAACATCACCCGTATTGATCAGTTCGAGTTCTTCTTGACGTGCTTTCAAACGTGCCTCATAGGCTTCTTGGCGTGCCTTCTCAAAGATGGGCTTGCGGGATGCGACGATGCGTTTGCTGCGCCCACGCTGGGTCGCTTCAATGATCAAAATATCAAGTTCGCGACCTTTGAGCTTGTCCTTGTCTTTGACAAGATCAAAGTCGAGCAAACTGTAGGGAAGAAAGACATCGTTACCCAGATAAGAAAGAATGATGCCCTTGTCCTTGATCTGGCGAACTTTCGCTTGAACAATCTCCTTGTTCTCAACGATCGTCTTAATCTTTTCAAAGTTCTCTTCCTGGAGAAGCGGTAAGCGCGACAAAAGGATCTGTGCTGGATCATCCGTGATTTTTTGGACGCGGGCACGAACCTTCTGACCTTCTTCGATCAGACCGATGAACGTGCTTGGCGCCGGTTTGCTGTAATTGTCGAGATGGATTTTCCCTTCCGTCGTATACTGAACGTCTAGGTAAATCGTGTTCTCTTCGATTTTGATGACCGTACCTTCGACGATTTGGCCGACCCTCAACGTATTAATCTCCATGTTTTTTCTCCTTTTTGTCGATTAAATCTATAATTTTTTCAACCACCTCTGTGATGGTTAAATAAGTCGTATCGAGCATGATGGCATCATCTGCCATTTTCAAGGGCGATTGGGCCCGGGTTGAATCCTTTTGATCGCGCAACGCGATCTCATCGATCACGTTTTTCATGAAAACGCGCTTGCCTTTACGCATGCTTTCCGCAAAGCGTCTTTTTGCCCGTTCCTCGACATTCGCCGTCAAGAAGACCTTGAGATCGGCATTGGGCAAGACAACCGTACCGATATCTCTTCCATCCATGACGATGTTTCCGTTCCGAGCTGCTTTTTGCTGCAGGGAAACGAGTTTCTTTCGAACATAAGGAAAGCTTGAGACGAGTGATACGTTTTTTGTGACGTCATCACTGCGAATCTTTTCGGTTACGTCACGATCATCGATATAAATTCGATCGCGATCGTAGTGGATTAAGGAGGTTTCTAAAAAACGGTACGCATCCTCATCGGTCAGATCGATTTTGTTTTCGATCGCCTTCAGCGTGACTGCGCGGTACATCGCACCGGTGTCGATGTGCGTCCAGCCAAGGCGTTTGGCCACTCGGGAACTGATGGTGCTTTTTCCCGATCCGGCTGGTCCGTCGATCGCGACTTTGAATCCAGGCATGATTAACCTCCATACAACCCTGATTATACCATAAAAATTGAATCTATCCAATCGATTATGACTTTTTTTCAACGGTATGACCGTATAAGCGTTTGATCTCGTGAATTTTCAAAGGACGGTACGAGCCTCGTTCGACTCCTTCGAGTGTAAGAAAGTCATAACGGACTCGTGTCAACTTCTTGACCTGGTGTCCGATCGCTTCGATCATCCGTCGGACCTGTTTGTTTCTGCCTTCCGAAATGACGATGGAAAGTAGCGTCGATTGATTCTTTTTATCGAGTTCAATCAAAGAAACGTTTTTGGGTACGGCAAGACGTCCTTCGTCGATCTTCACGCCTTTACGAAGCGTTCGAATACGATTCCGAATGACAATGCCATCGACTCGTACGAGGTATTCCTTTTCGATATCGTGCTTAGGGTGCGTCAAGCGTTCGGTGAGTTCACCATCGTTTGTCAGCAACAAGAGACCCGCCGTATCAAAGTCGAGCCGACCGATCGGATAAACCCGCATGTCCCGGTCCGTCGGATCGAGAAGATCGATTACCGTTTTCCGGCCTTTCTCATCATCGGTCGTCGAAACGATACCGGTTGGCTTGTTCATCAAATAATAGACGTTTGCAACGGTTTTAACACGCTTCCCGTCGACTTCGATAACGTCGGAAACATCCACTTTCGTACCGAGCTCCGTCACAACACTTCCATTGACTTTAACACGTCCATCACGGATATAGGTCTCGGCTTTTCGGCGCGAAGCGACGTTCGCTCGTGCGATTACCTTTTGCAATCTTTCCATCTTAGGATTCACCTTTATCATTATAGCATACCCATGTTTTTCTTACAAAGAAAACATGCCATTCATGACGTATGAAAGGGGCCCTTAAAAAAGACCCCACTTTGACTTGATTCACGCGTTTAAAATCCCTATTTGTCACGCGACACATAACTCCCGTCGTACGTACTCACGATGATCCGTTCTCCTTGTGCGATAAACATCGGCACCTTGACGAGAAGGCCCGTTTGCATGATGGCATCCTTGAGCGCGTTCGTCTTCGTGTCGCCTTTGACTCCGGGTACGGTTTCAACGACTTCGAGAACGACTTTGTCCGGCAATGCGAGACCGAGAATCTCACTGTTGTCATAGAACATGACTTGGACATCCATGCCTTCATGGATATAGTTCAATTCATCCTTGATTTGCGCTGCGGGAATCTCGATCTGTTCATAGGTTTCATTGTCCATGAAAACGTGGCTATCACCGGCAGCATAAAGGTATTGCATCTTTTTCTTATCGATCTGGGCCCGTTCAACCTTAGTTCCGGCATTGAACGTATGATCGACGACAGCTCCCGTTCGCAAGTTGCGCAACTTCGTCCGGACAAAAGCGGAACCTTTACCCGGTTTTACGTGCATGAACTCGATTACGGCGTAAATATTACCGTCGAATTGGATGGTTTGTCCTGTTTTGAAATCATTGGTACTGATCATATGTGTCTACTCCTTTGTTTTCCATTGTCATTATACACGATGATAGACGGTTAGACAACATTTTTCGTCAGTAAATATTCGATGGCTTCGAGATAACTTTCAAATCCTTTACCGGAAAAGGATGCCTGACAAACAGCTTTGATGTAATTGATCCGTCTGAAGTCCTCACGATGGTCGATGTTCGAAAGGTGGACTTCCACGACGGGAATGGAAAACATTTCCAAAGCGTCGCGGAGAGCGATGCTCGTGTGGGTGAATGCCCCGGGATTGATCAAAAGCGCATCAAAGGTATCCTCGAAGGCATCGTGGATGACATCGAGAATCTCGCCTTCATGGTTGCTTTGAAAAAAGGTAAAGTCGATTTCCAGAAAAGCGTCCACGAGATCATCATAGAGTTGCTCGAGTGTTCGCGTTCCGTAGTGTTGCGGATTTCTTTTTCCGAGCATATTCAAATTGGGTCCGTGGATAACGAGGATTCTCATGGCTTGATCCTTTCTTTAAGCAGACGTCTAATCGTCTCAACCGTCTTTTCGACCGTATCATCGTTCATGACGATATGATCGGCGAATGATTCATAGTAGGCGCTTCGTTCCATTTCCAGTAAAATGAGCGGTTTATCTTTCAATAACGGACGAACCGGACCGTTTTTAAGTCTCTTCTCGAGCGTCTCGATCCGACACTTTAAATAGATGACGATGCCCTTCATATACGACCGATTGACCGCTTTTGTGACGATGCCGCCCCCACAACTGACGATCGCATGATCGTCTTCAATTGCTTTTAGAGCCTGCGTTTCGAGTTCGCGAAACGCGCTTTCTCCATAGGATAGAAAGATCTCCTCGATGAACATGAGGGCGTCTTTCTCAATCCGCGCATCGAGGTCGATTATCGGACGATCAAGAGCTTTTGCAAGTGCTTTGGCAACGGTCGATTTACCGGATCCCGGCATACCGATCAGATAGATGTTCACATGTTTTCCTCGCTCTCATAAAACGATTTTAGACGCACCGACACGTCAGAGACGAGCGTCGGACTCAACGCGTCGAATGTTTCTGTTTTCATTTGGTGCTTGAACCAGGTTTTTTGTTTCTTGGCCAGTCTTTTACTGGCTTTAATGATATCTTCCTTCGCCTCTTCGAGCGTATAGAAACCATCGAGATGACGATTGAGCTCACGATAGCCAATGGCGTGAATTCGGATCTCTTGCTCGCGCAGTTTGCGGACTTCATCGAGAAAACCGTCTTCAAGCTGTCGATCCAGTCGTCTACGAAGATGCTTTTCCAACGTTGTCCGATCAAGATCGAGATAGATGGTCAAAACATCATAGAGCGGATCGTCTTTACCCCGATCAAAAGACATGTCGTCCTGAGTGGCTCGTTCGAGCGCCCGCAAAACGCGCCTGCGGTTATGCCGATCGACTGTGGTATGCGGATTCTTGTCACGAAGCATGCGATAAAGTTTGTCGTCTTCCAGATACGCGTGGCGACGCTCGAATTCGGGATCCCGTCCACCGTCTTGGAAGGTGTAATCAAAAAGTGCGGCCTTGATGTATAAACCGGTTCCCCCGACAATAGCCGGTCGCTCGATTCGTGCAATCGCTGCGCGGGCTTCCTGTTGAAAATGATAGACCGAATAGGGTTTTGCAACGGATACGTGTCCGAGCAGGTGATGAGGAATGCCCGCCATCTCTTCTGTTTTGATCTTGGCTGAGCCGATCGACAATTCGTCATAGACCTGGACGGAATCACCATTAATGATTTCGAGACCGAAACGTTGTGCGAGTTCAATCGAAAGACGCGTTTTTCCCGATCCGGTCGGACCGACAACCACAACCACTTTCTTCATGTCAGACAACCCGCCTGAACATGCGCTCGATCCGGTATTCGGAAAGCTCGATCACGGTCGGTCTTCCATGCGGACACGTATATGGGTTCTGGCATGTCTTGAGCCGCCGATAGAGGGACTCGACTTCCGCTCGATTAAGCGATTGGTTCGCTTTGATCGCCCCCTTGCAGCTGATGTCCTTAGCGAGGCGATCACGCAATCCGGCAAGGTCGATACGATCCTTTTCAACGAGCATCGCGATCATCGTTTCCAGCGCGAGTTCGATCTCATCGTCTCTAAGCCACGTCGGTATACCCGTGAGAGAAAGCGTATCATCAAAAGAAAAACCATACGCTTCAAAGTGCGCACGTTTTTCCTTTACGTGTTCGAAGTCGTCATGCGTCAAATTGAGCTCGTAAGGAACCATGAGTTGGGCCATCGCTTTTTTGGGATGGGAAAGCGCATGATAATAATGCTCATAGCGAATGCGTTCTTCTGCGGCATGCTGGTCCATGAGGTAGAGCGCCTTTTCGTTTTGAAAGAGGAGATAGGTTCCGGCATAGGTTCCGATGTATTCCATTTCCGGCAGTTTATTTGAAACGGTTTCCTCGAACGTATCGGACGCCTCTTCGACGAGGAGTTCCTGTCGGACATAGGTTTCATGAACGGGTTCACGCTTCTCGTATGCTTCTTGGACGGCATGGTTTCGTTTCATCAGGGCGTCCTTGACGAACGTCTCGAGGTGATAGCTGAGAAGCGACTCGTTCGCGAACTTGACTTCGAGTTTTTGCGGGTGGACATTGACATCGATTAAACTCGGATCGAGCGTCAAATGGATCAAGGCGATCGGATAACGATTGACCATGAGAAAACTATGATACCCGTCAATGATGGCTTGTGTGAGCTTGTAGTTTTTGAAATAGCGTCCGTTGACGAACAGGCTTATATCCTTTTTGCGCGAACGACTGATCTTGGGACTGAGAAGATAACCTTCGATCGTAATCTTTTGCACGCTTTGTTCGAATACCGTCATGTCCGTGGTCATGCGCTTGCCGTATACGGCGTCGATCACGTGCATATAATCGCCGTTGCCGACGGTCTGTTTAACGGTCTTTCCATCGATGGAAAGATGGAAGCGAATGGAGGGATGCGACAGAGCCATCCGATCGAACGTATCGATGATGGCGTTTCGTTCAGCTGTTTCACTTTTCATGTACTTAAAGCGAGCCGGAGTATTGTAAAACAAGTCCGTCACCGTAACCACGGTCCCATGGTTGAGCGTGGCACTGCCTTCATCAACGAGCATGCCGCCATGATATCGCACGAACGATCCGACTTCATCTGCCAACCTCGTCTTGAGCGTGACCTTACCGACGGCAGATATTGCGGCGAGCGCCTCTCCTCTGAAACCGAGTGTTCGAATGTGGGAGAGGTCGTTTTCGTTCATAATCTTGCTCGTTGCGTGACGCAAAAAGGCGAGTCGGGCATCCTCATGGGTCATGCCGTGCCCATTATCGGTTACTTCGATTTTTTTCATACCGGCTTCTTCGATGGAGATCGTAATGTGATCCGCTTTGGCGTCAACGGCGTTTTCGACGAGTTCTTTGACGATCGATGCCGGTCTGTCGACGACTTCCCCGGCGGCGATCATGTTCGCGAGCTTGGGAACCATGACTTTGATCGATGGCATTCGATTTCCTCCTATTTCTTGCTTTTAATCGTATTCTGATAGTGTTTCAACAACAACAAGGCGTCGAGTGGCGTCATCTGATCGATGTCGATGTGTTCGATATCGCTTAATATTTCGACCTGATCGGCATCGATGGTATGCTCGTGTTCCTGTTCGTATTCGTCATAATTGAATAGATCGAGCACCACCCGATTTTCCTTGTTCTCGAGTTGCTTCAATATGGTCTTGCTGCGGGCGATCAAGCTTTTCGGCAGGTGCGCGAGCGACGCGACCTGAATGCCGTAGGACTTGTCCGTTGCGCCCGGTTCGACGTGATGCAAGAAGACCATCTTGTCATTTTCTTCTTTAGCCTTGACGGACAGATTTTTCAGTCTTGAAAGACTTTGTTCGAGCACCGTCAGTTCATGGTAGTGCGTGGAAAAGAGCGTTTGCGCTTTGATCCTTTCGTGAATGTATTCGATCATGCCTTGTGCGAGTGCCATGCCATCGTAAGTGGCGGTTCCTCGCCCGATTTCATCGAAGAGAATGAGGCTTTGCTTCGTCGCTTTCATGAGCGCTTCGTTACTTTCGACCATTTCCACCATGAACGTCGATTTCCCCCCACTCAAGTCGTCACTCGACCCGATACGCGTGAAAAGGGCGTCATAGATCGGCAGGGACGCGCTCGCCGCGGGAACAAAAAACCCGCATTGTGCCAGATAGACAATGATCGCGAACATGCGCATGTAAGTCGACTTCCCACTCATGTTTGGACCCGTAATCAAAAAGATTTCGCCGGGTTCCATGTTGATGTCGTTCGCGACGAATGTCGTAAACTGTTCGACGACAGGATGTCTTCCCTTCGATACGCGTACGACCTGTTGCTCGTTTAATGTCGGTCGAACATGCTGGTGTTTTTCCGCGACGATCGCGAGATTCAAGTAGACATCGATGTCGGCGAGAATCCGGGATAACTCCTGAAGGGAATGCGTATAGCGCTCGGTAAAGCTGCGGATACCCTTAAAGAGTTCGTATTCGAGCGCGATGCTGCGTTCCTTGGCGTGCAAAAGCAAATCTTCCTGTTCTTTCAATGAAGCGGTAATATATCGTTCACTGTTCGAAAGCGTCTGCTTGCGTTCATATCCAAAGTTCTCTTGAATAAGATGGATATTTCCTTTGGAAATTTCGATGTAATAACCGAAAACACGATTGTATCCGATCTTAAGATTTTTAATCCCTGTCTTTTCTCGCTCCTCTTCTTCGAATCGCTTGAGCCAGGTGCGTCCATGTGTTTCGATGTTTTTGAGTTCGTCGAGTTTGTCGCTGTAGCCTTCTTTGATGATCCCGCCTTCC
Source organism: uncultured Acholeplasmataceae bacterium (assembly GCA_964444805.1). Classification (GTDB taxonomy): domain Bacteria; phylum Bacillota_I; class Bacilli_A; order Acholeplasmatales; family Acholeplasmataceae; genus RECG01. The sequence continues at coordinate 20,790 of CAYUIK010000035.1, forward strand.
TTGATCGTGAGCGGCGGACTCGGTTGAATCGCTTTTTCGAGTTCATCCCGTAAATCCTTATGCTCATGCATCCGCTCAACCAATCGATCGATCTTAGGATGATGATACGCTTTGAGCGTTTCTTTAATTTTCGGAATGTGGGAAAGCGTCTGTTTCAGTTGTTCGAGGTCGCGGGCGTTGGTCGCCTGAAAATGAATACGTCCGACGATTCGATTGATGTCATAGACGTGCGTCAAAGCGGACCGGAGGTCCTCTCTAGGCGCATATGGCGCGAAGGCTTCGATTAAGTCGTATCGTTCGTTCAACATTTCCCGATCGACAATCGGATGGTTGAGTAGCTCGATCAGACGTCTCGAACCCATCGCGGTCGAGGTCCGATTGAGCCAATAAAGCAGCGTTGTCTTAGGAGAAGACGTCGACGATTCCATGATCTCAAGGTGTTTCTTGACCCGGTAGTCGACCGTCATATAATCACGCACTTCGATCTGTTCGAACGGCATCAAGTGATCGATCGATCGCTTTTGCGTCTGATGCAAATAATTGAGAAGATGGCTTGCTGCCCGCTTCTGATCCATCGACAGGTGCTTGATATGTTTGTTGTCGGAAACCGTCATGTCCGAATTAACCGAAACCATGCACCCCTTTTCCTTGAGATACTTCGTGACGCTTTCATCGAAGTGTGTCGGTAAAACGACTTCCTTTATGCCTTGACTCATGATCTGATCGAGGATTCCCTTTTTATCGAGACCTTCAAAAAGATAACTTTCGCCCGTTGATAGATCGACATAGCTCAAGGCATAGCCTTTCTCGTTCAAAATCACGCCGGCAATAAAATTGTTGGCTCTTGCATCGAGAAGTCCTTCTTCGAACACGGTACCCGGTGTAATCAGACGCACGACTTCTCGCTTGACTAGACCTTTGCCAGGTTCGGAAACCTGTTCGGCGATCGCGACTTTGAACCCCTTTTCAATCAATTTTTGCAGATAAGCGTTGACGGCGTGATGGGGAACGCCACACATCGGAACGTTTTCCCCGGCATCCCGAGAAGTCAAAGCGATCTCGAGTACTTTCGAAGCTAAAATGGCATCATCGAAAAACATCTCGTAAAAGTCTCCTAATCGAAAAAAGACTATCGCATCCGCGTAGTCTTCTTTAATTTCGAGATATTGTTGCATCATCGGAGTATAGGTTTGTCCTTGTTTGTCCTGTGCCATGGGTGACTCCTTAAGTGTTTCTAGACGCCTGGTAATACGAGTGATGTAAAGTCTTTCATGCGATCTAAAAGTCCTTTTCCGAATATCGGAATCTTGTTGATGGCATTATCAATGCTATCGAGATTGATCGTATTTTCGAGTGCTTCGCTAAAGATCGCATAGAAGAAGAGGAGGATAAAGAGGACGACGAGGACGATGATCAGCCATTTCAAGAGGAACAGAGCGATTTTTTTGCCGTTTTTCTTCTTCTTTTTGTTTCTTTCACCATCGCGATGTTCGACACCTGTTCCGATACTTGAACTTTCTTTTTGTTCTTCGATGAATGCTTCGCGTTCTTCGGCTTCGTCCTTTTTCAACATGCGCTTCATCTTCTTGACATCACCGTAAACTTCGGCTGAGTTGAGAACGATGCGTTCCTGGCCTTCGACGATCGGTTTGCGTGGTTCGGGTTCTTCGAAGTCGTCTTCGAGCAGGGTTTCCACGACTTCACGAAGTCGCCGGACTTCGCTCGTCAATTCCGTAAGATCGACGGTCGTGTGAACGTGGAGGTCATCTCTTTCTTCTTCAACGTCCGTTTCGACAGGAATGATATCCTCTTCGACAACGGGTTCTTCGATGATTTCTTCTTCCACGATGATTTCTTCGGTGACGATTTCCGGTTCTTCATGCGCTTGAATGATTTCTTGTTCATACTCGGCTCTACCTTCGGGAACGAAGTAGGATTCCTTCGTTTCTTCGGCATTGGCGAGAATATATTCGATGATCTCCGCTTTTTTGAGTTCGGTAGAGGCTAAAATCTTGTGATCGATCGCGAATCGTTGCATAACCAGTACGGACATGCCGCGAATTTCTTTTTCAAGGGCTTCCGTATGTTCGCCGCGTTCCTTGAGTTTTTCGACGATGATCTCCGCGAGTTCCGATTTTTTGAGACGTTTCGGAACTTTGACGCCATATTTCAACCCTAACTGGCGTATTTCCGTCAGCGTCGAACTCTTATAGAGAACCGGACGGATTTTCTTTTGCGTCAAACCGTCGATCCGATCCTGGCGATCGAAAACGATGGACTCCAAGTGACGATTGTAAGGGATGACATCCGGTAGATCGAGACCTTCGTCCTTGGCATGTTTAACGCTCATCTTGTATAGACGTTCAAGATTCTTAGGTGCCACACCTTTGTCCATCATGTAAGCGATCAGGTCCGTCCAAAATCGCTCGAAAAACAGTTGATTCAACTCGTAGTCATCATAGAAGAGCAGTAGGTTCTCGAGTTGAGTCTCTGTGAACTCGTGAAACCATGAAAGCCGATAGTTCAATTCATCGGCGAGCGTTACTCGCTGCTTTCTCGTTTCAACGACTCGATCTCTAAGAATATCCTTTAAAATGTTGATTCTCAGTTCGCGCGGAATGGTTAGATTGATTTCAAGGAAAAAGCTTTTGACTTGCTCGACAGGCAAATAGATGATCGTCTCGAGAATGTCAGCGACTTTTATCTCTTTCGATCCCAGCTTAACCGTGCTCTCTTTCGTTAAATTCGTCATATTCAGACCTCCACTTAACACTCTTTCTTTTATCTTATAATTTTTTTAACGTTTTATCAAGTTTTTTGAACAATTTTTATGGAGAAACGCACTATTATACGGTTTATAACCGTAATTGATCACGAATTTCACGCTCGATCGCATCGACAATGTGCTGGATCGCGTCATTAATTTCAGTTTGCAGGTCAAAATATTCCGACATGAGCGGATAGGTCTCGATCTCATGTTTTAAAGCATCATAACGTGCCTTGAAATCCTTGAAGGCACGTGGTTTTTCCAACTCTCGCGCGTTGACCATCTGCTTTTGGAGTTTTTTCAGCTCGTGCATACGACTTTTGATCGCTTCGTTGCTGTTGATCCGTGTTTCAAGCCGCTGATAGCGCTTGATCGTATCACTTTCTTTGATCATTTCGATCAATTTGTCTCGTTCCGTCATACGATTTCCCCCATGAGATACCACGTCATGGCTTTGGTAATCCGAACGTCGACCATCTTGCCGATCCACTCCTTTTGTCCCTTGAAATTGACGAGCTTATTGTGTTCGGTATACCCAATCATCATGTCTTCGCCATGCTTAGAATAACCCTCTACTAAAACCTTTACTGTCTTTTCCTCAAAACGTTTGTTGCCAGCAAGATACTGTTCGTTGATGCGTGCATTTAAACGTTTTAAACGCGCCTTTTTATCCTCTGGACTCGTATCATCGATGTACTTGGCAGCGGGGGTTCCGTCTCTTTTGGAGTATATGAAGGTATACGCGCCTTCGAAATCTGCCTGTTTCACGAGATTCATCGTATCCTCGAAATCTTCTTCGGTTTCACCGGGAAAACCAACGATGATATCAGTCGTCACAGCGATACCGGAAACGATCTCTTTCAGCTCTTTGAGCACATCGAGATATCCTTTACTCGTGTAATGTCGATTCATTTTTTTTAGAATCTTATCGGAACCGGATTGAACCGGAAGATGAAAATACGGCATGACGTGTTTTCCATCACGCATCGCTTCCATCGTTTTTCGATCGAGATCGTGCGGATGACTCGTTGCGAAACGAATACGATCGATACCGATCTGATCGAGATCGTACAAAAGATCGCCGAACGTATAGTCTTCATCCTGGAAGTCTTTCCCATAGGCATTGACGTTCTGCCCTAAAAGCGTAACCTCGCGATATCCTTTTTCCTTGAGTTCGCGGACTTCGGCGATAATGTCTGCTCGAGCGCGGGAACGTTCTTTTCCGCGCGTATACGGGACGATGCAATACGTGCAAAATTCATCACACCCGTACATGATGTGAACCCAGGCTTTGTAGGCGTGTGCTCTCATTTTTGGAACGCTTTCGACGATCGCGCCTTCTTCGGAATAAACTTCAACGACTTTTTCCTTGGAAAAGAGTGCTGTCTTGATATAGTCCGGCAACCGATGGATGTTGTGCGTTCCCATGATGATGTCGACGTGCGGATATTTTTTCAAAACGCGCTCGACCACGTATTCTTCTTGTGGCATGCATCCAGCCAAAGCTAGAAGCAAATTTGGATTGTGTCTTTTGTAAGCCTTGAGACGTCCGAGTTCACCCCAGATACGGTTTTCGGCGTTTTCCCGAATGGCACACGTATTCAGGATGATGATGTCTGCTTCGGGCTCCGAGGATGCCTTTTCGAATCCGAGTTCACTCAAAATACCTGCCATGATCTCGCTATCCGCTTCATTGGCCTGACAACCGTAGGTATGTATGAGAAACGTGCGGTTTAAACCGATGTTCTTATCCGCTTCATCGATCAGAAAATCGATCCGTTCGCTCGTATTTCGTGTTCGTTTCCGCGCTCGTCTGAGGTCGGGTTTGACGTAATTTTTTTCGTTGTGCTCATCCATATCTCTATCACCTATATCCAGTATATCGAAAAAACGATTGAAACTATAGACATTCGCTTTCGATGTGAATCCGTTCACTCCCACGACTTTCAAGGTCAACGAATATCCCATTGAGCTGGCTTGAGCCTTCTGCAACCTCATTCATCGTCGAAAAACCTTTGATAAAGCGTTCGATGACGATTTCTTTCTTGACACCGATGACCCCGTTAAGCGGTCCTGTCATACCGACATCCGTCATGTAGACCGTGCCTTTGGGAAGTGTCCGATTATCCGCTGTGGGCACGTGTGTATGCGTACCGACGATACAATCGACTCTTCCGTCGAAATAGTGACCGAAGGCGACTTTTTCGCTCGTCGCCTCGGCGTGTATATCAATGAAAGTATAATCAGCATCGATCGATTTCAAGAGGTGATCGACCGTCGAAAAGGGGCTTTCCAAATTTGGGTTCATGAATGTCCGACCCAAGACGTTGATGACGAGAACTTTCGTGTCATTATAGTTGATCACGAGATAGCCCTTGCCGGGAGCATCCGGAAAATTCAAGGGACGTATGATATTCGAATCATCGATGTAATCCATGAGATCGCGTTTACCGAACACCCAATTTCCCATGGTCACAGCGTGCACGCCAGCCGACATGAGTTCCTTGTAGATCGCTTTTGAAATACCCCTGCCATTGGCAGCGTTCTCGCCATTTACGATAATCAGATTAGGACGATATGTCGTCTTCAATTCCGGTAACGACTGAAGCAACATATCGACCCCGACACGACCATAAAGGTCGCCGATAAACAGTATACGCATAACATGAAACTCCTTTCTCATCCTGCGAAAAAAAGAGGCCTTAGCCTCTTATTTCGCAATGTCCGTTGCTCGGGTTTCACGAATGACAGTCACCCTGATCGTGCCAGGATATGTCATTTGTTCTTCAATCTGTTCCTTGATCTGTCGCGCCACCTTGAATGTCGATAGATCATCGATCTTCTCTGGCTTGACGAGCACCCGTATCTCGCGACCGGCTTGAATCGCGTAAGATTTATCGACGCCATCGACAGCATTCGAAATCGTTTCGAGTTGTTCGAGACGCTTGATGTAATTCTCCATCGATTCACTGCGTGCCCCTGGGCGAGCTGCACTCAGTGCGTCCGCTGCAGCGACCAGGACGGCAATGATGCTTTCCGGTTCTTTGTCGCCATGATGCGAGGCAATCGCATCGATCACTTCTTTCGGTTCCTTATAACGACTGACGATGTTCACACCGATCTCGACGTGGCCACCCTCAACTTCATGATCGACGGCTTTTCCGATATCATGCAAGAGACCGGCACGTCGCGTTAACGTTTCGTCTTCCCCGATTTCAGCAGCGAGCTTGCTCGCTAGAAATGCCGTTTCAATCGAATGCTTGAGCACGTTCTGTCCGTAACTCGTTCGAAATGACAAGCGTCCAAGCAACTTAACAAGATCGGGATGCACGCGTCCGACCCCGGCGGTAAAGACAGCATCTTCACCCGCTTCGCGTATAAACATATCGACTTCGACGCGTGCTTTTTCAACGACTTCTTCGATTCGACCCGGATGAATCCGACCGTCCGAGACTAACGTGCTCAAGGCCCGTTTGGCAATTTCTCGTCTGATGGGATCAAATCCACTGAGAACGACGGCTTCCGGTGTGTCATCGATAATCAGGTCAACGCCCGTTAATGCTTCAATCGTGCGGATATTACGCCCTTCACGGCCGATGATTCGACCTTTCATGTCGTCGTTCGGCAAATCAACGACGGATACCGTTCGCTCGCTCGTCGTCTCGCTCGCATACTTTTGGATCGATAAGGCGAGAAGTTGTTTGGCGCGTGACTGCGCTTCATCCTTGGCACGCTCTTCTTCTTCCTTGATATACGTGGCGATTTCATCCGACAAGCTCTCGCGAACTCTGGACATGATGATTTCCTTCGCTTCTTCCGTAGAAAGACTCGAAATTTCCATCAATTTCGTTTCCTGTTCTTTCAAAACTTCTTCCACTTTGCTATTCAATTGTTCAAGTTGTTCTTTTCGTTCGTCGAGTTTATCTTCGCGCTTCGATAGGGTTTCTTCCCGTTTATCAAGATGCACGGCCCGACGGTTCAACGTGTCTTCGCGTTGCGATACTTTGTTTTCTAAAGTAACGACTACTTGTCTACGCTCACGCATGTCATTCTCGAATTCCTTGCGTAAGGCATAGACTTCCTGTTTTGCTTCCAAAACACTTTCACGTTTGGCTTTTTCAGCCTCTTTTTTTCCATCTTCAACAATTTTTTCGACCATTTCCCGGGATGTCTTCAGGCTCGTCTCGCGCTGCCAAACGCGTACGAAATAGCCAAGGACAAATCCGAGTATGGCTAGCAAAATGGAGATGATCGCTTCAGTAACACCGAATGCTACTAAGATCATGTTAACACCTCCATTTATTTAGTTATGACAACTGATTTCTCAAATTGCACGTAATTATGAATACTATATCATTATAACGCAATTTCTACCCTTAAGTCAATCAATTAAACAACTCCTTTTGATTTTGGTTTTCTTTTCATTTTTTTAATGTATAATAGAAGGTGAACACTTCATGAAGGAGCATATACATGGCAAAAAAAAGCATGAATAAAACGGAAAACAGCAACAATAAGAAAAACGTTTGGAAATGGATTCATCGAAATCGTCTTTTGATCCTGATCGTCACCTTTTTGGTCGTCGTGCCGTTGGCACTCGTCATCACCTCATATGTCGGCACATATGTCGGAAGCCAGAAATTCTATTTTGCCGAGGAACTGACCGACGATGTCGAACGAATCAGGGATTTCGATTCTCCGGACAGCATTTCCGCTTTCGACCTTTCGATCGAATGGACGAAACTCAAGCACCCGCAAGAAAACGAGGAAGGCGAACTCGAAAACGGAAACTATTATTTCCTGTTCAGATATGACGCCGATAAAAACTTCGATGTTCAATCGGTCACTGTGACGCCGCTCCTACAAACGGATTGGGCGAGAATGCGTTCTTTGGGCTCATCGTTCAACTTGAACGATGGTGTCGCTAAATCAACAAACATCCCCTTTAATTATGAATTGCCGACACGACCGTTATGGTTCGTGAACGTCACCGAACCAACGCTCTATTTGAAAGTCGATTATACGATCCTCAGTGCCGGAAACCCCGTCGAGAAAGTCGCTTACATCGAATATTCACTCGCCGACCTCAACCCGCAAACCGTTGAAAACGCCTAAAAAAAGAGACCCTTTATCACGATTGACGTTAAGGGTCTTTTTTCTTTACTCGTTTTTTTCGTAACTGATGTTGTGGTGAGTCAGTACCTGTTGATAGATCTTATCGAAGATTTCCGGATGGTCGAGAAGAAACTGCTTGGCGTTTTCTCGTCCTTGTCCGATCTTTTCACCTTCATAAGCGAACCATGATCCCGCTTTTTGGATGAGGTCGAGATCCGTTGCCAGATCCACGAGTTCACCGGTTCTCGATATGCCTTCACCGTAGATGATGTCGACCGATGTCCGTTTGAATGGTGGCGCGACCTTGTTCTTCACGACTTTGATGTTGGCCTTGTTGCCGACGATATCCGTGGCATTCTTGATCTGTTCGCTTCGTCTGATTTCAAGGCGTACGGTCGAGTAGAACTTGAGTGCACGTCCGCCCGGTGTCGTTTCCGGATTTCCGAACATGACGCCCACCTTTTCCCGAATTTGGTTGATGAAAATGGCCGTAGAATTCGTTTTGGAAATCGCTCCCGAAAGCTTGCGCATGGCCTGACTCATCAGGCGTGCCTGCAATCCCACGTGTGAAGCCCCCATCTCGCCATTAATTTCCGCTTCAGGAACGAGGGCCGCCACCGAGTCGATCACGAGCGTGTCGATCGATCCACTGCGTATGAGCGCTTCGGCGATTTCGAGCGCCTGTTCGCCCGTATCGGGCTGTGACAAAATGAGATTGTCGATATCGACACCGAGTTTTCTAGCATACTGCGTATCGAGCGCGTGTTCCGCGTCGATAAAAGCGACATACCCGCCTTGCTTTTGTACTTCCGCGATCGCGTGAAGCGCGAGCGTGGTCTTTCCTGAACTCTCCGGTCCATAGATCTCGATGATGCGGCCCTTGGGATAGCCGCCGATTCCAAGGGCGATGTCGAGCCCGAGCGAACCAGTCGGAATCGCTTCGATGTGACGATCGGCTTCGTCACCGAGACGCATGACTGCACCTTTTCCGTATTGTTTCACGATCTGTTTCATCGCAGATTCAAGCGCTTGCGTTCGTTTATCCTTATCCATTCACTGATACCTCCATTATATTATAGTCGAGTCCTCGTCCTTTTACTCGTTTCATACGGTTTCAAACAGGATCTGTCGGTTTTTCACGGCATAATCGAGTCCGGAAAGGGTCGTGAGAAGGATTGCGGCCCAGAAGAGAAGATCCGCGATGATCTCCGGCATCGAAAAATCATTAAAAAGTAATAGTACGAGAGCGAGCATGGTCACTGCGGTCTTCGCCTTGCCGTAGGGTGATGCTGCGATCACGACGCGTTTCTCGACGGCGAGCAGGCGTATCCCGGTAACCATGAACTCGCGGAAAATGACGATCGTAACCGCCCAGAGGGGTACGCGATCCGGCATGCTCATCATGAGATATAAGAGGGCGACGATGACGAGCACCTTGTCGGCTAAAGGATCGAGAAATTTACCGAACGTCGTCACTTGGTCATACTTTCTTGCGACATACCCGTCGAGAAAGTCGGTCAAAGTCGCGATGACGAATAAACCTGCGAAAAGCCATTGTCCCAGATGCATACCGAGAGCGTACGTGCGTCCTTGAAATCCTTCGATCGAAATAACAACGACCATCAAGGGAATCATGATGAGTCGGCCAAGCGTCAGTTTGTTCGCGGTTGTCATGTTATTCACCTTTTTCCTAGATATCCATACGTGTATTTTAGCATAATTATGCTTTTACTGTTGCATTTTAGAGTGCCATTTGATACAATAGTTGTGCGACATTAGGAGGTGAAAACATGGCTCATATTAAACAACAGATGAAACGAAATCTAACGAATGAAAAGCGTCGTTTACGCAATGCATCCTTCCGCTCTTCCGTCAAAAGCGCGATGAGGGCCGTCGAAGCAGCCGTCGAAGCGAACGACAAAGAAAAAGCGATGGAAATGTTGCGCTCAGCACATAAGAAATTGGACAAAGGACAAGCCAAAGGAATCTATCACAAGAATTACGTGGGACGACATAAGTCGAGTTTAACACGTATGGTCAACGGGCTCTAACAAGGATGCATCATTGATGTATCTTTTTTTTGCTTCGCCATATTTCCTTTAGCCCACCACGCTGTGGCGCATAGGTCACGTGCGGCAACATGATCCCAGAGACGCGGTACTTCGGATTGAACCCGATGACGTTGACGTAATCATTGATGTCGTCTTTCAGTTCTTCCGACAGGTGCATGAGTAGCGTATGCGTGTTTCGGATGTCATCGATGGCACGATGCGCGCGTTCAACCGGGATGGCGTAGCGTTCGAGCGCACTCGCCAATCGGTGTGGATAGGGATGGTGGTCCTTGTAAACGCACATAACGTCAAGGATATCGTTTTTGATGTCGAACAACGGATCGAGATAACGACGGAAAAGCGCACGCAAGAACGATATGTCGAATTGCAGATTATAGGCGACTAACAACGCCTGGTCATCATAGAGCGAACGAATTAACGCTGTCGCTTCTTCGGGGGAAACCCCTTTTTCTTTTAGCATCTCATTCGTGATTCCGGTGATTTCCGTGATCTTTTCGGGCAACCTGATTCCGACGTCGATCAAGACGTCCAAAGCACCGGTTTCAACGTAGTGTAAACCCTGTTTTTCCATGCGAACAGCGCCGATCTCGATGATAGCATCGCGATCGGGATTGAGACCCGTCGTCTCAAAATCAAAGAGTAAGATCGTTTCGTGTTTCAACATATTCAAGCTCCTAACAAGTAAAGTTCGACGCCAAGCCGTTTATCGATACGACCCGATTTAATATGGTAATCGAGCTCGGAAAGTTTTTCGAGCTGGTCTTTCAAGTCGGAAACGGACATCCCCTCGGCGTCGCGAATCATATAGTAGGCGCGCCCGCTTGTGACTCGGAAATATTGACTGATTTCTTCTTTCCGGTAACCTTTTGAAAGTAGGATTTTCGTTTGGAGGAGCGTACGAATTCGATTCGTAATGCTTCCCATAATGCGAATCGGATCTTCGTTTCGTGCGATCAAATCGGCGAAAATCGCGATCGACTGCGCTTGTTTTTGGCTCAAAAACGCATTGGTAAGCTCATAGATGTGTTCCTCGAGATTTCTACTGACGAGTGCGATGACCATGTTCTCGGTCACGATTCGATCGTCCGCTGCGTATAGCATGAGTTTCTTTGCTTCTTGAATAATGGCATCGAAATCATGGTTCGTTCGCTCGAGAAGAAGCTCTGCGGCACGCTTTTCAATGGTAAACCCTTCCGTGTCGAATACCTTCGTTACGAAAGAAACGAACGACTTATGGTCGAGATCCTTGACTTCCTCGACATGGGCGATTTGGTCGAGTGTCTTGCCGATCACGGTATTCTTTTTCATCTTTTGCCTCAAAACGAGAATCAATGTGACGTCCGGATTCGGTTTTTTGAAGTACGACACCCATTGAGCAATCGTCTGCTCGGTTTCATTCGTGACGACGTCGAAATTGTCGATGACGATGACCTTGCGTTCGAAAAAAGGTATCGTGCGCACGTCCGCATAGGCGTCATCGATCGCGTCAGCGAGTAAGTCGTAGCGCACGACGTTAAACGGATCAACGTCGAGGGACTTGATGCGTTCGATCACGACTTGATTCAAGAGGTATTCACTTTTTCCATAATACGCCGAAATTAATTCCACCTTGCCGTCAACCCCTTCACATAACTCCTTCTATTATACCAAAATCATGTGTCATTTGGTATATGTTTGAACCACTTTCCCGAGTTTTTCCGTCTCACATAATAGATCGTTCCCGCTTCGTCGGTACGCATGATCTCTACGTTCGAAAGATCAAGGGATTTCATGACGGATGGATGGGGAAACCCATGACGATTAGGTCCAAGCGATATGATTCCGATATCCGGCTTCACATGATCGAGAAACGCCATCGATGTCGATGTGTCGGACCCGTGGTGTCCAACGTGCAAGACATCGCTTTGCAACCGTTTTCCATAGGTCGTAACGAGATCGGCTTCGACGCCCTTTCCTGCATCCCCCGTAAAGAGGTATGACTTTCCATAGACGTGAACTTGAATGATGAGCGAATTGTCATTACCATCATCGTATCTTTTCAAGGGTCCAAGAATATCGAACGTGAAAACACCACACGAATAGTTCGTTTTTTTGCGTGGTCGTTCGATGGTTTGATGCGTGATATCATACGTTTCATAGGGACTGAGAATGACATGTTCGACCCGAAACCCTTCGATGATATCAGCTGATTCTGCTACGTGATCCTGATCGGCATGTGTCAACATGAGATAGTTGATCTTTCCGATTCCCAGATCATTCAAAAAGGACTTCGTATATTGGAAACTGTCGATGACAAGAACACAGTCCGGCGAGACGAACACGGTAGCATCCCCCTGCTTGACATCAAGAAAATAGACCGTGTAATCACAAGCGTATCGGTGTTGGTAGGCGGCAATACCAAAAACAATGAAGATGAGAAAGAGGCGCCTCAATGCGATTCTCACGCATCTCGAGCTAAAAAAGAAATAGAGAAACACGTAATATGTCAATGTCCAGACGGTGCTTAGAGCCGGCAATTCGAAAACAACCTGACGATCTTCGAGAACTTGCAAAACGCGTTCGATCAAGTCGAGAACGCGATCATAGGCAAAGACCGTATCCGGAATGAACAAGACGAGAATCGCGCCATAAAACAATGGTTTCGTAAAGAGAAAGATGAAGACCGGCATAAGCAAAACGACCAAAAAAAGCACGCGTGGATAGAACGGGAGCGTCACAAGCAAAACGATCGTTGATAACAAGAGCTTTTGAACATAGCCACCAAGACGTCGAAAACGGATCTCCGACAGGGAAAAAGCAAAAAGAATAAGAAACGTCATGATGAACCCGTCATGATACAGATAGTCGCTATTTAGAGCGAGCATGACATAGAAAACGAGCAAGAGTCGATCGAGCCGCGTGTACCGCCAGTCATATCTTCGATTCAACCATGCCAGAACATACGATAGCAGGATGCGAACCATACTCATGGACCCGGCTTGAACATAAAGAAACCCGAGCAACACGAGAGCCAGCAAAACGTCTTGAAGGCGTTTCGAAAGATCCATACGGAAAAACACGTACTTGATTCCGTCGATCAACGCGTAGACGTGCAATCCGCTCATCGTCAATAAAAACGATAGGCCGAGTGAACGAAACGTCTCATCCGTTTCACTTTTAAACGTTTTTTCGCCGAGCATATAGGCTCGGACATAGGAATGATCGATCATCTTTTCTTTAATCGTCTGTCGGAGATGCCAGAAAGACGTGCGGTGTCCGATGTGCTCGAGCCTTTCGGTTTCAAGATAGCCGTCGATTCCTTGTCCCCGATAGTATCTTTGTGCATCGAAGCCAAAGGGAATCGTTTGACTCGAATATTTTTCCACCTGTCCTTGAACGTAAAGGATGTCGCCAACCGTGTAATCATCCGTCGATGTTCGAACGTGATAACGCGAGCGACCATATCGGATCGTCAATCGATTTGAATAGGTCAATCTTTCGACATCCGTAACGCGTGCTTGTCCGTGTACGAAAGAGCGGTTTGACCTTGCTTCGTTGAAAATATGACCGAGAGCAGGAATCATGATCAATAACACCATGAGAACGATGTTTAACCGTTTCCACAGGATGAAAAGATAAAGGATGAAAAGAAAAAACGTCCACGGCAACATGACTCCGAGAAAAAAAAGCGCGATGCCAATGCCATAGAGGTGAGGGTCAACCGACTGTAATGTGCGGACGAATGTTTTCAAGTGTCACAGGCCCAATGTGCTTGACGTTGATCAGTTCGTCGATCGTCATGAAATCGCCGTTCGCTTCGCGATAGATGATCAACGAAGCAGCACGCGTTTCTGTCATCGACGGAATTTCAAGCAACTCCTTGAAATTGGCTTGATTGACATTGACCTTGATCGACGAATCATCCGACGTCTCCCCAAAATAATCGACGTCGATGCGTCCATCGGAGTCATAGATACGATTTGAGACATAACGCATATCGGCTTCTTCGAGATATCCTCCGGCATAGCTAATGATGTCCTGTTCACTGATCGGACGGTAAAAGACATAGGTTCCGGGAAAAACGACCGCTCCTTCGACGATGATCGAAAACGATTTTAAGGTGTCAGGTGCAGCATGTTCATGGACGCTTTCTCCCTGTCTCGGAAAAAAAACGATGTTCAATACGATGATGACGATGACGATGAGACCCAGGCTCTCTTTTGGCATATTCATCCCTCCTACTTGATAGTAGTCGGGCGGTCAACCATTTTACTACATAAAAAAAGCCCGTTATTTGCGGGCGATTACGTAGTGCTTGCGGGGATCGATGCCATCCTTGACTTCAACGTCAAAGCCGGTTTCTCGCAAAGCATCGATAACATCTTTGAGTCCATGAACGTATTGCAGGATAAGATCCGTATGCTGTTCGACGGATACGATGTGTTTGAGTCGTCGTCCTTTCGCTTCGATCGTCCACGTATAAGGAATCGGCGCCGTTTCTTCTTCAAGATATCCATCGTAATCCTTGAGTACGCTTTCCTTGTAGATATCGAAAATGAGAAGACCGTGGTCATTCAAACTCTGATAGAGTCTTTTGAATACGTTTTTCAGACCTTTGAAGTAATTCATGACGTCGAAGACCGCGACCATGACATCGAATGTGTGCTTAAGCGGTTTCCTGATGTCATGTACATAGATCGCAAGCGGCAAGCCCGCTTCCTGCAATCGCTTTCGGGCGATCGCCAACATCGATTCGTCGATGTCAAAACCGATGGCGTGATGTCCTGCCTTGAGCAGTTCTTTTAAAAAATAGCCACTCCCGCATCCGACATCGGCGATCAGGTCATGCTTTGCAAGATAGGGTTTAAGCCACAGATAAAGCGCCTCATAGTCCACATCTTCCATTAAGATGTCATAGATGCGAGAAAACATCAGCGGACGCGCTTGACGCCTAAAAGACGGTTGTCAAAACCATAGTAACGGCGATCCTCTTCAGTGAAAAGGTGGATGATGACTTCACGTGCATCGATCAAAACCCACGATCCTCCCTTGCCTTCCACGTGTCTGATCTCGTGATCTTCGAGTTCTTTCTTCAAGTAGTTGATCGCGGCAGTGGCCTGCCGTTCATTGGTCGTCGCGATGACGAAATAGTCATAAAAAGGCGATGTCTTTTCAAAGTCGTAGGCGACCAAGTCTTTGACTTTGAGTCCTTCAAGCGTATCCATGATCTTATCGAGTTTTTCCACGATTAACCTCCTCGTAATAGCGATAGGCATTGATTTGTTCAATGTCCAATTCATTTCCTTCTTTGCTGGCGTAATCCATCATGATTTTCATGGTCTTTTCACAGGCCCGATCGATATCTTTCCTAGCCAAGTCGAACAGCGCTTGCGTGTCGATGAAAACGCGTCCCGGTTCCGCCAGGTCACTTACGAACACGATCTTTTCGACCAGACTCATGTTCTCTCGTCCAAAGACGTGATGACGCACCGCGTTGATGGTATCCGGATCCGTTACGTGATAGACCATTTGCAGCGTCATGGACGCGCGAATCGCGTGATAGATCGCTGGAATCTTTTGATAGCGTCGAACCGTTTTAGGATCGAGTTCGGACACAAGCTTTTCAAGCGGATCGTGTCGGTGGAAATCGTGAATGAGACTCGCGATCGCAACGGCATCTCGGTTTGCCCCGTGGATCGCGGCAAGTTTCAAAGCCGTTTCATACACACCGAGCGTATGCGCAAACCTTTCTGGATGTTCAGTCAGTTTCTTTTTCACATCGCTACGTAGACGTTCGATCACTTGAACAGCGCCTCCGTTACATTGACGTGCGCGTCTTTCACGTAATACAAACTGATTTTAAAGGGCCCTTCGACGTGCATCATGCCCATATCGGAAAACGTGATCTGCTGCTTACCTTTAAGACGATGAAACGTCTTTTTCGACCAGGTCCGATCGATCGAATCCGAAATTCTTTTCGTATTGACCCGGTTCACTCGAACGTGCTCGGAAAGGTAGAAGACGACCGACCGTTGAGCGGCCAAATTGGTTAAAATAAACAAATCCTTGATGCGAATCGATTGCCCGAAATCGAGCTTGTAAATGCGTGGTTTAATCGTTTTATCCGGAATCAGTTTCCGATAGTCCGCATAGTCCATGAACTGATGCAAATACCCGCTTTGATAGAGTCCTGGCATATCATAGATTACGTGATCGTTCATCTGGCCGGTAAGAACGCGTTGGGTAAGCCCGGCCTTTTTCAAAGCGAGCGCCTGATCATCATCGGTCAAAGCTTTGAAAATCGTCGTTTTTCCACTGTTTTGGACACCGATCAGATGGATGTCCTTCTCGGGTTGTTTAGCGAGATAAAGGCGTAGGTTCTCAAGGTCTTGCGGATTTTTGGCCGACATCAAAATGATCTGCTCGAAAGGAATATGCCTGCGCTTGGCTTGAGCAACCAAGTTATGCAAAAACAGATCGAGATTCGTCGAATCCGGTAAAAGGTCGACCTGGTTGATGATGTAGACGAATCTGGCATCGGGCTGATAACGATAGATCGGATAGGAGAAGAGCAGGTCGAGATGGAGAACCGACGCGACCATCAGAACGAGTCCGTTCGCCTTGAGCTTCGGCAAATCCTCCGGGTGAAGATGAATCCCACCTTCACCATAATGCAATAGGCGGTAGCACGCCTTGCAGTAAACACGCTCCCGATCGTTGGCGTATCCGGGTGCCGTTTCGTCGATATATTGGAGCTCGATCCCACACCCCTTGCATCTAGCGATCGTCGACATACGCTTTTAGCCTTTCTAAATAGAGTTTGGGCGCACGCTTACGCATGCGATGCAAAATCATCTTTTCCAGCTGACGATTGATCCGCGTCACCCATTTGTCCGAGGAGCGCTTGACCGCCTTGACGAGCACGCTTTTCAATCCGAGTCGATGACTGACGAAAACATCGGTCATGAGCTGATCACCGATCAGCGCTGTTTCTTTTGTTTGCGAAGAGGTCATCCGCAATGCTTTTTTCAGTCCGTATTTCAACGGTTTTTTTGCTCGCCAAACACAATGCACGTCGACGTCTTTCAGGGCGGATGTTACGCGCTCACGGCTACTGTTCGAAACGATGACAACCTTGAATCGCTTTTTGATACGCGTTATGAACGCGATTTCCCGTTGGGAAAGCGCGTGCTCATCATAGGCGATCAGCGTGTTGTCCAGGTCAAAAAACAAGGTCGTGATCCCTTGTTCTTGCAACGCATCGTATGAAATTTCATAAATGGAAGAAACGTAGTGATCCGGGATGAAACGTCGATAAAATGGCATTATTTGATCTCGAGTATCTCAATCTTGAAGATGCGCCCCGTCCCCGACTTCACGTCGATCACATCGCCCTTCTGTTTGTCGAGTAACGCCCTGCCGATCGGTGATTCGATCGAAATACGATTATTCTTGGGATCGGTTTCGAGACTGCTGATCAAATAGAACTCCTTTTCCTTACCGCTCTCGACATAACGGATGCGTACCGTCTTCCCGATATTGGCGAGATTGCTTTGGGTCGCTTTGATGATCCGGGCATTTTTAAGAATGTTTTCGATCTCGGCGATTCGACCCTCGATCCGCGCCTGTTCATTGCGGGCGGCGTCATAATCCGCGTTTTCGGACAAGTCGCCTTGCGCCCGAGCTTCTTTGAGCGCTTCTAGGTTTTCCTGTCGTTTGACTTCAACGAGTTCCTTGAGTTCTTCCTTGTACTTATCGACACCATCTTGTGTCAGCTGAAACGTCTGTTTGTTTATTGCCATGTCATGTCCTCCTAAAACTATGTCCTATTATACTCTATTCAAGCGTGAATTACTATGCTTTTCAATTGTTTTTGATATCTTCGATGCTCGGGCATCAATCGATCGAGTACCCGATAAAAGTTTTTCGAGTGGTCGAAGACCACGGTATGGGCGTATTCGTGATAGAGCACATACGTCGTATAGACCGGTTCGAGTTGGGCGAGATAGCTGTTGAGAGTAATCTCGTTTTTTCTACGATGATAGCTTCCGAATTTTGACTTTAAATATTTGATTCGAACCGGTAGAATCGCGATATCAAGTAGGTTAAGATGATGGGCGATCGTTCGTTCAAAATCGGGAAGGGCTTCGCGCATTTCCTGGCCGTAAATCGCCCGTTTACAATCCGGTATGGATGCATTGGGAAATGTCGCTTCAACGACGTCGTGATCGATCGCATAACGAAAAGGTCCCTTTTCAACGATCAAATGATAGGTCTTTCCCCAAAGAGAGATCCGATCGTCAGGCTCCTTGTTCTTAAGCGCATCCAGGCGATCGACGTAGGTATCAAAGTTTTTAAGGATGATCGCTTCGATATCCTTGATGCGCGTCTTCACGTTGGTCGTAACGAGGAGGTACCCCGGTTTGACCCGAAGATAGGTATGCCTGTTCTGTTTGAACTCGATCCGATAGCTGAGCGTACGGCCATGCTTAGACATCGTCTTCATTTTTTGCGTACCATCGCGTTCGGTTCGACCGGAAAGGGAATTTTCACGCGAATCCTTTGTTGCGGGTGTGGTGCGACCGCGATCGGCTGGCCATCTTCATCGGTCATGCCTGCGAGCAAAAACGACGCGTTCGATCCGTCGGTGTGCAAAATCTCGATCGTCTCACCGACTTGAAAGTGATTACGTTGTTCGATCACAGCCTCTTTGGTCGTGGTGTCGTAGGACAGCACGATCCCAATAAAAACGTGTGCGGGTCGCGTATCCGACTGCTCGAACAATTGTTCTTCCGGACCCGGCATGCCTCCAAGAAAACCGACTGCCGTGGGCCGGTTTTCTGCTTTTCCGAGTTCACGGGCATAGCGGGCGAAATCATCGATTCTTCCGTATTGAAGATAGTCGTCGATCATCCTGCGATACGTACTGACAACCGTTGCGATGTAATGCAGGCTTTTCATGCGGCCTTCGATCTTGAGCGCACCCACCCCGGCATCGATCAAACCAGGAACAAACAGATAGGCGGATAAATCCTTGGATGCCATGGAAAAGGGTTTATCGTAGGTTTTTTCCGAACTCGAAAGCTCATAGATCCACCGGCACGAATGCGCGCATCCGCCCCGATTCGCATCACGAAAAGTCATCGTGTCAGAAAGACTGCAACGGCCGGAATAGGACATACACATACCACCATGCACGAAGACTTCGATGTCCGTATCCGTGATTTCTTTGATCGCTTTGATATCTTCTAAAGACAGTTCGCGCGCCAGCACGATGCGTTTGACCCCGCGCTTCTTCCAAAAGGCCATGGCGTGTCCGTTCGTAACCGATTGTTGCGTCGAGAGGTGAATCTCGAGGGACGTATGTTTATGCGCGAGATCGATGATATAGGGCGATGCCGAAATGACGGCATCGACACCACAGGCCTCGAGTGCTTCGAGATATTCCTTGACGCCGGAAAGATCTTCATGATGAGGGATGATGTTCGTCGTGACATAGACGCGCTTGGCGTGGGCGTGCGCATACTTGGTCGCTTCCGCGATATCCTCAAGCGTGAAATTCGAGGCGCGTGCCCGTAAAGAAAATGACTCACCGCCAATATAACAGGCGTCCGCTCCATAAAGTAGAGCAATCTTTAGTTTTTCGAGATCCCCTGCCGGGGCGAGTAATTCGACCATGTTCAAACCTCGTTCTTGTAGATCGTCTTTTGCAAAAGAAAGCCTTCATCCCATCGTTCACCGTAGTCCTTCTGCAGGGCAAGAGCTTGTGCTAGATCCGGGTTGCGATAGAGTTTCAGGGCTTTTAGAGCGTAAGCGTCATCCTTGAAAATCGTGTCGATGAGAAACGTGTCGACAACCGAAGAAAGCGCGTCGAGATGATCGAGTGCCGCGAAAACCCGGCTGCGAAAAACGTGTGTTCCCGCCCGATCCTCGAGAATGGGATAAGCCTCTTTTTCGCGGATCTTTTCGCGAACGGACACATCCTGTCGATTATGAAGATCTTCGACGATTCCATAGTGAACCCGGTACGTATCGAGCAGTTGACGCTTCGAATAAAACATGTTCAAATGTCCGTGTCCGACCATAAAGAGTTCGTAGGTCTTGGCCAGACCGATGCGCACGATATCGTCTTTCGTAATTTCTTTGGCGACGAAAGCGCCCTTAATGCCTCCTTGACCGAACATGTTGAAATCATAGGTGTTCGTCAGAAGTGTTTCCGGATTGTAGATCAGTTTGTCTTTGTATTCAAGCGCTTCGACAACCCCGAGGTCGGCAACGACAATTCCCGTTAACCCCAGGACATCGATCCGCTCGAGAAAAGACTTGAAATCGCGAATCATCGCATCATCGAAGAGTTGATTCGCATTGAGATAGATCGCCTTTTTTTTGTCACGCGCAAGCGCAATCAGCCGATTGATTTCCGCTTCTTTAAAACTACGACATAGTCGTGTTCCGAACCGATCATTCCCGATTATGAGGCCATCGGCATATTCGAGCAGTTCATGCGCATTCGATTCCTGAAAAAGTGTCACGATCATATTCATGGAAGACGCCTCCGTGAAACGCTCATGCCGTCTCCGACATGATCAAAAAAAGTTGTTTCAAAACCGTCATGTTCCTGTAAAAACGTTTTGAACATGGCAATTTTTTTCAACAGTTGACGCGTGTGTCTCGATACGTTTTCCGGCTTGAGATCATGGAAACGCATATTATCGCAAACGATGATTCCCTGAGGGTTCAGATGCTTCTCATACTTTTCAAAAAGACGCCGATACTGCGCCTTTGCGGCATCGATAAAAATCATGTCATACGATCCGTTTAACCCTTCATAAGTCAAAGCATCCGCGTAGATCAGGCGTACCATGCGGTTCGTGTCATAGATTCTAACGTGTTTTTCCGCTTCGGATATCATTTCGTCCGCCCGTTCGATCGTATCGACCGACACGCCTAAAGACGCCATGCTAATGGCGCTATAGCCGATCGCAGTCCCGATCTCAAGAACCGTCTGGACCCCGTATGCCTTAATCAGAGTGGCCACGAGGTCCAAACCATCGTCACTCAAAATCGGAACATGATCTCTTATGGCGATCTCCTTGAGTTCGTCGATCATGCCTCTTGCTCGTCATAGAAAGCCTGGAGTACCCGATCGATCATATCCCATTCTTCATCGGTTTCGATGTCTTCGAATGTTCCTTCGTCTTCGGTCTCTCCCGGGATGAAAACGGCGGCACTTACCTCGCCCGTATCGACAAATTCGAAAACAACATAATTCTTTTCATTCGCTTCGTGCGTGAAAAGAATGTCACAGATCGATTCCTCGCCGTCCTCATTCGTAACAAGAATTTGGTTTTCCTTTAGCATCATGATGCTCCTTTTCGTTTATTGTTCATGTAATCGAGATAATTTTGTAAGATCAAAACAGCCGCGAGCTCGTCCTTCTTTTTCTTTTGTCGCTGCCGTCTAACGCCACCGTCGATCATGACTTTCAAAGCGCTTTGCGTTGAAAGGCGTTCGTCCCAAAGAATGACTTCAACCGGTCGCTCTTTTTGAATGGCAACCGATACGTCCTCACTGATGCGACCACGAATCCCGACATCGTTGTTCATATGCTTGGGATACCCGAGTACGACGACGTCGATCGCGTACTCGTCGATGAGGGAAATGATCCGGTGAACCGCTTCGGCGATATTCTCTTTAAAACGATACGTGCCAAGCGCCTCGGCGATCAGACCGGACGTGCTCATGGCGACCCCTAGCGTTCGACTCCCGAGGTCCAAGCCCAAATATCGCTTCATAAAAGCTCGTTGATCGCTTGCATGGCGTCCTCGAAATCGGTGAGATCCTGCGTGCCTCCTTGCGCGAAGTGCCCGCGTCCACCGCCCGAACCATGAGTCAATTCGGCCGCTTTTTTAACGAGTTCAGCCGCGTTTCCGCGTGCGCTCTTGCAGATAAAAGTCGCCTTGCCATCTGATATGTTGGCGAGAAAGAGGACTTCACCATTGATTTTATCATAGATCGCGTCAGCGACCTGTTTGAGCACCTTGGAATCGATCTCACGGGTTACGATGACCTGACGACGTGACCGTCGATCTTCGATCAGACGATCAACGTCTTTTAAGACGTCCCTTTGTTTTTCACGAAGACGCGCTTTTTCCTGTTCCTTGACGATCTCTTTGAGTTTGACGATATAACCCCTGAAATCGATAATATCCTGATAGCTTCCCTTGACCTCGGGTGGTTTGGGGATTTCGGTTTTCTTCATGCTCCGCAACGCTTTATCGATCAATGCGTCGACTTCCTTCTGGAAGGGGGCGAGATATGCTTTCATCTGACCTTTGACATCCGGTCCGGTGATACCTTCCATCCGGTAGATTCCCGAACCGATCGATTCATAGGATGTAATCGCGAAATCGACGATTTCCTTCGTATTGGCTACGTGTGTCCCACCACAGAGTTCCTTGCTCCAACCCATGTCGACAACACGAACGATATCCCCATATTTTTCACCGAAGAGTGCCTGTGCCCCGTATGCTTTGGCTTCATCGAGCGGCATGTTTCGGATATGGACCGTTAACGGTTCTTCCTTGATGTAGTGCTTAACCAGTTTCTCAATGGCCAGAATGGTCTGATCGTCTTCGGTTTCAAAGTGGTTAAAGTCGAAACGCCAGGCCTTCGGTGCGACTTGTGACCCCTGCTGATGAGCGTGCTTACCGAGAATATCCTTGATCGCCTGATGGAAAAGGTGTGCGGCACTATGGTTTCTAATCGTTTCCGCTCTTTTTTCGGCATCGACGATCGCGAGCACGTCTTCCCCTTCTTCAAACGTCGCGTCGACTCGATGAAGGAATTGACCGTTGGGCAGTTTGAAGACATCTTCAACCTGAACGCCATTGATCGTTCCCTGATCGGCGACTTGTCCACCACTCGTGGCGTAAAAGGGCGTTTCCTTCAACACGATTCCGGCGGGAAAGACTTTGATGACTGTCGTTTCGGTTTCGAGCCTGTCATATCCAATGAACTGAGATGGTTCTTTAAAAGACATATAGGCTTCTTCCTGACTCTTCATGTCCCCTATGACGTTCCTGGCCTTTCTGGAGCGTTCCTTTTGTTTTTCGAGTTCTTCGTAGAAGCCTTCGCGGTCGACTTTTACGCCTTGCTCTTCCGCGTACTCGACCGTCAGCTCAATCGGAAATCCATACGTGTCGTAGAGTTTGAAAGCGGACTGTCCCGAAAGAAGGTTTCCTTCCTTTTCAATGACGTCGAGCAAATGCCGTTCGCCTTCGCGGATCGTCTCAAAAAACTTCTCTTCTTCCTTTTTGACGATACGCTTGACGATATCCTTGGTTCGATTAAGATTGCGGTAGAAGACGCCCATGATCCGGACGACTTCATCGACGAGTTCAAAAAGAAACGGCTCATCGAGTCCGAGTTTGAGTCCATATTTGACAGCCCGACGCAAAAGCCTTCTGAGAACATAGCCACGCCCCTCGTTGGATAAAATCGCACCATCGCTAATCGCGAATACGAGCGCCTTGATGTGGTCGGCGATCACCTTGAATGCCATGCCCTGATCGTAGGGCTTGCCGCTGATCGCTTCGATCCGTTTGATGATCGGATAAAACAGGTCGGTTTCAAAGTTCGTCTCCGTCTTTTGCAAAACACAGGCGAAGCGCTCGAGTCCGGCTCCAGTATCGATATTCTTGCTCGGAAGTTCCGGATAATTCGAACGATCGAGGTTGGGCTTAGAGTTGAACTGCGAGAAAACGATGTTCCAGATCTCGATGTAGCGTTCATTTTCGATATCTTTTTCGATCAGTTCTTTTCCTCGGTGATCATACCTTTCACCCCGATCGAAGTAGACTTCCGTATCCGGTCCGCACGGACCGGGACCGATTTCCCAGAAGTTATCCCGGCGCGGAATCACGTGTGACGGATCGACGCCACACGATATCCATTCGTCGCGTGCTTCTAGATCATCGGGATAATAGGTGAAATAGAGTTTTTCAAGCGGAAACCCGAACCATTTCTCATCGGTCAAAAGTTCAAAACCGTAACGGATGGCGTCATGCTTGAAATAGTCACCGATCGAAAAATTCCCGAGCATCTCGAAAAACGTATGGTGACGCGCGGTTTTACCGACATTGTCGATATCGTTGGTACGGATGCACTTCTGTACGTTCGCGAGACGGGGATTGGGTGGCGTCTCTGAACCGTCGAAATACTTCTTCAAGGGTGCGACACCCGCATTGATCCACAAAAGTGTCGGGTCACTCTGAGGAATAAGTGAAACGGATTCCTCGATCCGGTGCCCCTTGCTACGGAAAAATGCGAGCCATGTTTCCCGAATCTGTTCAGCGGTCATGTATTTCATCTTTTTTTTCTCCTTTACAAATAATAAAACGCCCTTAGATCATCTAAGGACGCAATTTTTTAAAATTACGCGGTACCACCTTAGTTCTAGCTATGCTAGCCCTCGTACGTCGTTACGGCCGACTTACCTGTTGCTCCCAAACAGCGTTCATAGGGCCCATGCTCCGTTTCCACCAACCACGAAGTCTCTATTCCACGAGATCCTACTACTCCTTTTGTTCATCGCACGTTCATTTTAGCACAACAAAAGCATTTTGTAAAGCAAAAACATCGCTTGATCGAACGTTTCCGCACGCATATGACCATGGCGCATAAGATCTTTTTTGCTCACGCGTGACATAGAGATATAAATACGTTATTCAATCGTTTGGATGGATCATTTCATAGTGAAGAATGTCTTCTTCGATATACGGACCTCGAACCACTTTAAAACCGAGTCGCTCATAGTATTCTTTTAGGTAGGCCTGTCCGGAAATCCGAATCGGTTGCCCCGTGATATCTTTCATAACATCCTTAATCAGACGCCTGGCAAGTCCTTGACCACGATAATCCTTGAGCGTAGCGACACGGCTGAGCGCGTGCTCCGCGAATTTGATTTTCGGCGGAATGAGTCGTAAATACGAAACCATCCGATCACCATCCATAATGAAATAATGAACGCTCTTTTGATCCTTGAAATCCGTATCGAGATAGAGAATCTTCTGTTCCATGACAAAAACCTGACTACGCAGATCGAGAATCTGATAGAGTTCTTCTTTGGACAGTTCAAAAAAGTGTCTTTTAATCGTTTTTGAAAGCATAGGCAAACACCACCGGAGCACCAAACGATGCCCACAATCCTATCATGAAGTATCTAAATACTGCAAGTCCTGTCATCCCTGCGGTTCCGTCGGCGAAGAGCACGAACAACATGAAGAGACCGGTAAAACCGATGATCATCTTGATGACTTGCCGCAAGAGCGACCCGCTTCGATCCTGGTCAAGCAAAAGACGGTCGAGTGCATATCCGATCAAAAAGCCCATAGCACCGCCAAGAAGGGGTGCCACCGCCGCATCGGTTAGAAAAGCGCCGATCAGAAGAAAGGGAACAAAAGCGAGTGCCAAGAAGTGATCATATCGATCGGTACGCATCAATACCAGATAACCGAAATAGGCTATGACATAACCCAGTATAGCACCGGCAAGAACATCGGTCAAGTAGTGTTGCCCGAGATAGATTCGCGAAAGGGGTACGAGAATGAGTACACTTATCCCGGCATATTTGAAAACAGATCGCCTGGTTTTCCGATATCCGTGCATGCTCGTCCACCCGATTACTCCGGAAGCCTGGGCGTGTCCGCTCGGAAAGGAGTAGCCCTCGGTTAGCGTCTGATCGGGGCCGGGAACGACGACACCCTCTTCAAGATAGGGTCTAGGTCTTGTAAAAACGCCTTTGAAAAAGACGTTGAGACCGGCACTGATCAAATAGAGAACGACGAAACGAAAAGCGAATTTTCGATCAACCGTCCAGTAAAGAACAGCGGTTAGAAAAATCATGACATAGCGATCGCCAACCATGGTCACAACATAGAAAAACCAATCGAAAACCGGGTTTTGCAAGGATTGAATTGCTTTTACGATTTCAAGATCCATCATGTCTCCTGTTTCAGCTGGCGCCTCAGTGCTTTTTCTTCGTCTTTCGTGATATCGATGTGCGTATTCTCTTTGGGAATCTTCCATTTCGTACCATCGAGATAACCCTGATCTTCGAGCTTTTTAAGCATGAGTTTCCCCATGTGATAGCCGTAATCCGCCTTTTCTTCGACAACATCCGGTTTGAAATCGAGGATGTCGTAGGGAATCGTGCGGAAGAGATAGTGGGTATAGAAGTCGACGATTAACTTCGTTTTCTGGCGGAAATGCGTGCGCCGCGGACGAAAATCGATCGGTACCGCGAGAATGATATCGCAGCCATGATCGATCAACGGTTCGACCGGACAATTCTCGAGTACGCCACCGTCGACATAGGTCCCGTCATCGAGATTCGTTGAACCGAAAAGCACGGGGATTGAAGCACTTGCCAGTACGGCTTTGAACGGATTTTTATAGTTGTTCAAGTCGAAGACTTTCTTTTTCATGCGGTTGAACATGACTTGCTCGATCAAGGACTCCTTGCGGATTTTCGCAGCTGTGGCATACCCGTGTACCTTACTCTTTTTAATCTCGCTCAACGAGATTTCTTTCATGAGCGACTGATAGAGATCCTGCAAGCTGAAAAGACCGAGACGGTCCTTTTTGAAACGATCGACACCATCACCGTAGATGTCCGAATTATCGATCTTTTTCCAGATGTCAATCATCCGATCATAGCTCAATCGAGCCATTACCATGAGCGTATTAATGGCACCGATCGATGTCCCCGACACGTGGTGAATTTCCTTGAGCACGTGACTTTCCTCAAGCGCCCGCAAGATGCCGATCTGATAGCTGCCGCGCGCCCCACCACCGCCGAGCGCCAACCCGATCTTGGTTTCCATTCGATCACCTGTGTTTCATTATTTTCTTCATCCGTTGTTCCTGATCCTTCTCCTTCAAAGCCTCACGCTTGTCATGGGTTTTCTTACCTTTGGCCAAGCCGATCTCAACCTTGGCGAGTCCGTCTTTGAGATAGATTTTCAAAGGGATGATCGTATAGCCCTGTTCGCGTGTACGACTGAACAGTTTGGTAATCTCGTTTTTATGCAAGAGCAGTTTTCGTGTTCTTTTTTCATCATGATTGAATTGATTGCTGAAGGCGTACTTCGAAATGTGCATGTTCGAAACGTAGGCTTCGCCACCGCGAAACGTCACGAAAGCATCGCTTAAGTTGACTTTACCTAAACGAATCGACTTGATCTCACTCCCAACGAGTTTGATCCCTGCTTCATATGTATCCTCGATAAAATAATCATGGTAGACTTTTTTGTTTTGCGTAATAATCTTCATAGACTATGTCCTTGTTCTCTTTTTTTTCCCTTTGTTCTTGGAAATGATGATAAAGTCCATTTTCCTCGTCATCATGTCGACACTGACGAGTTCGACTTTGACCCGGTCGCCCAGACGATAGGACGTCCCCCGGTGAGCAACAAATGCTAGCCGCGCTTCGTCATACCGAAAATATCCTTTGAGATTGCGAAGCGGTACGAACCCTTCGATGCCATTCTCGAGTCTTACGAACATGCCGGTTGTCATCATCTGTGTAATGGTCGCCATGAAACGATCGTTCATCCGGTCACTCATGTACTCACAACTCTTGAGTTTGGCGACGTCACGTTCCATTTGGACGGCTTTACGCTCCTGATCGGAGGTGTGTTTCGCGACTTCGCTTAAAATGTGGGTATATCGAGCCATATCCTTGGAATAATTCGTTGATTCATTCAGGACGAACGTATGGATCAGTCGGTGAATCATCAGGTCGGGGTAACGCCGAATCGGTGACGTGAAATGCGTATAGTAACGTGCTCCGAGACCATAGTGGATTTCGAGCTTGTCACTGTATTTCGCCTTCTGCATGGACCGAAGCAACAACATGTGAACGATCGGACCATAAGGCGTCATCGCGGACTGTTTCGTCAGTTTTTGCAGCTCCTTGGGCGACCCCAGTCGCTTTTTCGGTACACTAAATCCGAGTTTCTGTATGGTCAGCAAGGCTTGCTTGATCTTGTCGAGATCCGGTTTCTCGTGAATACGGTATAACGCCGGAAGGTCGGCGTGATGCAAGTGAAAGGCTACCGTCTCATTGGCGATAAGCATAAACGATTCGATCAATTCTTCCGCGTCCCCGGTCGTCCGTTCATACACATCTTTGACTCGACCGTCGTCGTCCACGACAAATCCGATTTCACTGCTTTCGAATTCGATTTCACCGCGCTTGCGTCGCACCATTTTCAAGATGTTCGATAGTTCATTCATGTGCACGAGCATCGTCTCGACCGGCTGATTCGCAAGCGTCGTTCCGTTCTCGAGAAAATCATTGACTTGCTTGTAGTTTAAACGAAACTTGCTTTCGATCAGTGTCCGATCGATCGCATGTGAGATGACCTTGCCCGTTTGATCGATGACCATCCGACAGGAAAGCGTGGCCTTCGCCTCATGAGGGTTGAGCGAACACAAATTGTTCGAAAGATAATGAGGCAACATCGGCATGACCCGATCGGCGAGATAGGCGCTTGTCGCCCTGTCATATGCGGCCTCATCGAGTCGTGTGTTGGGGCGAACATAGTGACTGACATCAGCAATATGAACACCAAGATGATAGTTTCCATCCTTAATTTCGAGACTGATCGCGTCATCCAAATCCTTCGCATCCGCACCATCGATCGTAACGATGAGTTGATCTCTTAGATCGAGTCTTTCGAGTTTCTGGTCGATATCGATCCGTTCGAGTTCGGATAATACGTCTTCAGAAAATCGTTTGGGCCAATCATAGCTGCTGACGATTTTAAGCGTCTCGATATCGGGATCATGGACGTGCCCGATGATCTCTTTCAGTTGAACGCGTATCTTCGTGGCTTCGATGGAAAGAACGTCCAAATGGACGACATGCCCTTCAGCCAGCCGTGCAAAAGACGTCATCTCAAGCGGACGATCGACATACGTGTCTGCTTCGAGGTATAGTCCCTTCTTACCACTCTGGACCGTCGCGATTACGACCTTGAGTGCGCGTTCGATGACCTGAATGACTTTGGGCTGAGAACCATCCTTGACCAGCACGATATCATCGTGCATCGCGTCCTTAAGATCGGAGCCTTCGATGTAGACGTCATCTTCCTCCTGTCGCAAAAAACCGAACGACCGCTTGTGGTCGAGCCGTCCGATCAGAATATCCGCTTGAAGGTGGTAATAGGGTTCATCGTAGACGAGGTAAGACGCATTTTCCAAATCATAGGACTGGAGTTCGTCACGATGAATGCGTTGCGTTTTTTCCGTGTAGAACTTGATATAGGGTGTATTCATATATTCCTTTCCAAATACGTGTTTCATACATATCATATCACAAAAAGCAAGACGTTTCACACAAAAACAAAAGGCTAGTCGCGTACGCGTCACTAGCCCTGGATTTCATGATGACACTTACTTCAAGTTGTAAAACGTGTTTTTCCCCAGAAATTGCGCGCTCGATCCGAGTTGATCTTCGATCCGCAACAACTGGTTGTACTTCGCGATCCGATCGGTCCTCGATGCGCTACCCGTCTTGATCTGACCGGCATTGGTCGCGACGGCGATATCGGCGATCGTCGTATCTTCGGTCTCACCGCTTCGATGCGAAATGACAGCCGTATAACCAGCACGCTTCGCCATTTCGATGGCGTCAAACGTTTCCGTTAGCGTACCGATTTGGTTGACCTTGATCAGGATCGAGTTCGCGATGCCTTCTTCAATACCCTTACCGAGACGTTCGGTATTGGTTACGAAAAGGTCGTCACCGACGAGCTGAATCTTTTTTCCGAGTTTTTCAGTCAGATACTTCCAGCCTTCCCAATCGTTTTCATCGAGACCGTCTTCGATCGAGATGATCGGATACTTTTCGACGAGTCCGGCATAAAAATCACTTAGTTCAGTATTCGAAAGCTCTTTGTTTCCTTCACCGGCGAGTACGTACTTCTTCGTTTCTTTATTGTAGAACTCGGAAGAAGCGACATCCATCGCGAGATGGATGTTCTTACCCGGCTCATAACCGGCTTTTTCGATCGCTTCGATGATGACTTGCAGCGCTTCTTCGTTCGATGACAGATTCGGAGCGAATCCGCCTTCGTCACCGACGCTCGTGTTGTATCCCTTGGCTTTAAGCACTTGTTTCAAGTTGTGGAAAACTTCCGCGCCCATGCGCAACCCTTCCTTGAAACTCTTCGCACCGGTCGGCATGATCATGAATTCCTGAAAGTCGACATTGTTATCGGCGTGTGAACCACCATTGATGATGTTCATCATCGGTACGGGCAATTGTTTCGTATTGAATCCACCTAAATAGTTGTAGAGCTCAACACCAAGAAAATCAGCAGCAGCCTTGGCAACAGCCATCGATACACCGAGAATCGCATTCGCACCGAGTTTGCCTTTATTCGCTGTTCCATCGAGTTCGATCATCGTGTCATCGACGCCGACTTGATTCGTAACGTCAAACCCGATCAGTTCTGGGGCAATGACTTCATTGACGTTTTTGACAGCGTTGAGTACGCCCTTGCCGAGATAACGCTTCTTATCCTTGTCTCGCAGTTCTACAGCTTCATGTTCGCCGGTCGAGGCACCGGATGGTACGATTGCACGTCCGAAAGCACCGGATTCGGTGAAAACTTCGACTTCAACCGTTGGGTTTCCACGCGAGTCGAGGACTTCGCGTGCGTAAATATCACTAATGAATGGCATATGGTTCTCTCCTTTATTTATTTCTTATGATTCATTGTCTTATGACCATAATCATTATACACAATTTTATCCGTTATTGAAAGTCATAATCCTTCTAAAACGCTTACTTTGCGAAACGATACGCCAATACGACGTTCAAAACGAAGAGCAAGACGTCTAAAAGATTGTTCACTTGAAAATAACCACTTTGGAGCGGCCACAAAAACCTGAAATGTCGTTGGGGGTCCAAGGCAAATCCGATGTTCTCCATATTGATCGAATCAGCCATATACAATATTCCAAGGTAATACGTCGAAAACATCAGGTAAAATGCCAACGACCAAAATAAAACGGACAAGATCGGATAAAGGTCGTGCTTTTCCTGATAACTATCGCGAATTCGATTTGCCAAGTAACGCGCCAACAAAATAAACATAATCCAGTACAATTGAAAATCATAGAGATACGTGGTGACCAAGGTGAAGGCACCGATAAGAAGGCCGCCGGAAAAAGATGTGATGAACCCCAATCTCAATACGGTGAAGAGTTCGTGTTTTTCTAAGGGTTGTTGGTTTCGTCGTTTATAATCCATAGATTCCTCACTAAACATATCCTTTTTGTACGTATCCATTATAACACGTATGGCCAATCCGCTTCGATCCAACACTTAGATGCGTTAAAAGAAAACCCCCTTGTGACTTTCGTCATAAGAGGGTCGAAGGAGACTGTTCTAGATCGTGTTATTCAGATACCGGCAACAGTAGGACGGAGTCGATGACATGGATCACGCCATTGGACGTCTCGATATCGGTCGTAACGACCTGTGCATCGTTGATGAAGACCGCGCCGTCGATC